>NZ_NIBG01000022.1 GCF_002270055.1 Anaeromicrobium sediminis
TTCACAAATCCAGGAGATGAAATAGAAGTTAATATTTATGACAAAGGAGATAAAATTCAGATTTCAGTAAAGGATACGGGTGTGGGAATTCCTAAAGAAAAACAAAAAATAATTTTTGAAAAATTTAGCCAAGTTAATCACTTGTATAATAGAAACCATGAAGGAAGTGGCATAGGATTATCCTTAGTAAAATCCTTAGTGGACATGCATTCGGGCGAAATATATGTAAAAAGTGAATTAGGGCAAGGAACTGAAGTAATTATTCAACTGCCTGTTAAGCATGTTTGTGAAGAAGATGACATAAACCAAACCGAATATTATAGACAGTCAATTAATGTAGAAAAAATTCAAATTGAATTTTCAGATATATACGAATAAGTGTCTGGGTATACAACAAAAAAATTATATTGAGCATTAAATGGTACTCTATTGGGTGCCATTTTTACAGTTTTTGAAACCAAATTTACCTGTTGAATCACCAAAAATAATAATAGAATTAATTATAAATTATTAAGAGATGGTATTAGATTTGATATGGTTTCATTAGGTATTATTATTGATATTCAATCCAATCAATTATTTTTTAGATTAAAATTTTGCCAATGAAAATATAAAGACATATAGGGAGGATTTAATAATGAATATTAAAGAAATTTATGAGTATATTGATAAAATTGGATGTGTTTCTTTTTCTACTGTGGACGATGGATATGTACAATCTCGCATTGCTCACTTTTTCGCATTTGATGATGATGGTTTATATTTTAGAACAATGATGGTTAAACCTTTTTATCACCAGCTCAAGGCAAACGGAAATGTGGCTATTTGTGGCATGTACCCGTCAACACAGCTCCTTGGTCATGATGATAATGGTTCACCAAATTTTGTAGGTGGTTATACTATGAGGCTTGCAGGAGATATTAAAGAGTTAACCACAGAAGAAGTAGAATTAAAAGCAAAAACCAATTCTGATTTTAAAACTGCAATATATGATATGAATAAATATCCTGCAACACGATGTTTTTGCATTTACAAAGGAAAGGGAGAAATTTTTGACTATGATTTTAAGTTAGAAAAGCGCGATCACAAGCTTTTGAGAACAAGATTTTCCTTTGGTGGAATGACTTATAATAATGCAGGATGCATTATTACCAATAAGTGTATAGAATGTGGAAAATGTCATAAAGTCTGTACATTTGCAGCAGTAAAAAAGGGCTCACCATATAAAATTAATGGAGCACGTTGTGATGAATGTGGTTCATGTTATTTGGCCTGTCCAGTGGGAGCTATTGAAAAACCCTTAACTTTTTAGTGTTTAGAGAAAAAACAAAAAAAGATGGTTCCAAAAAGGGAAGCCTATGAATGGGAAAACAAAAGAAAGAGCTATTGGCATATTCATATGGCCAATAGCTCAATCTTATCTAAAATTATTCAAAACTTAAACTATATTAACAAAGGTACGGTTATATTCATAAATTTCATTAATAGATTTTCTAATATTATCAGTATATTCTTTTAGCTTTTCTTTCTCTAGTTCATTCCTATTCATATCTATATCCACTGAAATATAAGCAGTTTTACCGATTTTTTGAATCCTAACATTTGATATGATAGAAGGTGTTTTCTTAATAGAGTTAAGCTCACTGGCTAACGAATTTGCTAAAGTGTTTACTTCTTCAGAATCAGCACCTTTCCCACCAAGAACTTTAATGGAGTTTATAAAAAGCTTCAAAGTGTCGATTATAACCATTACGGCTATGACTAGTACAATTAGTGAATCACTTATGGGTACTAAAAAGCTTAGTGGAGTAAACTTCAGGAGTCCTATTATTAGGAAAGAAGCACCAACTCCTAGCATTAAATATGAATTTGACTTTGCATTGAACTTCTCAGCTAGTAGAAGTTCTGATTTTCCATTAGCTATAGTATAATAATGTCCATATAACTTATTCAAAAGTACGTACATTATAGCTATAAAAATTACATATATCATAAATACATTAGCATTTACAATTGGAACTGTTCCAGTAGTAATATAAAGAATAATTTTTGAGATACTATCAACAAGGGCTAATGAAACTGTGACCAATAATAAAAATGATCTAAAAATTACATACAATGTTTCGTATCCAGCAAAACCAAAGGGATAATTTTTATCTTCCTTTTCAAGTAGAGAGGACACTTTTATGGCTAGTAGGGTGCTAAATGCAGAAATTAAACTAAAAATTCCATCTATTAGAATAGCCACTGAATTTGAAAAATTATATACGACTATTCCAAGTGCTGCCATAATACATAACATTAAAAATGCGTTTTTCATAGCTTTTTTTTCAATTGATTGTAATGAGCTCATGGGACCTCCTATTTGTTGTTCTCATTCCACTCTTTTTCAAGATCAGAATATTCAACACCATAATTATTAAGGAATCCTTTAAAAGCAGTTAAGTGATCTTCCATTATATCTACAATTGGATCATTTGCCTTAATTTTCTTTAAACCCCACTCATCTGGAATGTATATCTCATCCACGTCAGGTCTTTTCTTAGTATTCTTTATTGTTCTAACAAATTTATCTGACTTAGCTTTTACATTTGCCAGAGGACCAAAATGACTTGGATCAATAACGATTATATATGATCCACCAACAGTAGTTGGAGCGCCAGGTTTTAAGAAGTCAGATGGTATTGCAGGTAGATCTGAACAAAGAACTCCCTTTGGATTAATTATTGATGTTAAAACTTCATTCCATATATTTAAAGAATAAAGTCTTGGGTTAGAGAAAATCCATGGGGCAGTACAATCACTAACACGACCGTAACCTTCTATAAGGCTTGCATAAGGCTTAACATCATCAGTAAGTTCACCTGTATTTGGATCAACTATTAATTTTCCTTTTAGCTTTTTTTCACCTATCAATGCTTCTGTAATATCTGCATCATATCCTTCACATAGCTTTGTACTTACTACTAAGGGAAGTTCTTCTCCACCAGGACATGCTGCATCAAATGGAGGAACAGACATGGCAAAGTCCATACCGCCAAATGGAGCACTTAGTGGCACTGAATTGTTTGAAGCCATTGCAAACATTCCTTGTTCTAATGCTAAAGAAGTAAATCCAAAGAAGGAACCTCCATCATTATGATTATGGCCAAAGGCTATTGCAATTCCATATTCTCTAGCTTTTTCTATTGCCAGTTCTGTCATTTTCGTGATTGTATAGTATCCAGAAGATCTCATTCCGTTATACACTAACCATGTTGGACCTTCAGCTTCAAGGATAGGTTCAGCTTTAATATCAAGAATTCCGCCTTGAAGGGGAATTAGAAGTGCTTCAATTACTCCCATTCCTTGATAAAGTTTTCCTTGTCTATCACCAAGAGATATATTTCTTGCAACAGCTTTTGCATGACTTTCTGATGCACCAGCAGCCTGCCATAATCTCCTGTAACAAAACTCAAGAAAATCTGCATTCATTTTTAATAGTTTTGACATTTTTCATTCTCCTTTGTTATTTGATTAACATCACTATACATAGTAATAGTTACTTATGTAAAAATGGTAAAACAATAACGTAGGTCATGGTCAAGAAAAAGTTTAAAACAAATTAAATTAATATATAATATTGTAAAGGAGGAGTGGTTATTATGAAAAAAGAAAGGGAATATCTTATAAGTGACTTTGCCAAAATGTTCAATATAACAAAGAGAACTTTGCAGTACTACGATAAAATAGACCTCCTAAAACCTGCATATGTTAAGGAAAATGGATATCGCATTTATGGCGAAAATGAGTTGGGAAAATTAATAGAAATCCTCATATGGAAAAATATTGGACTAGAAAGTGATCACATAAAAAAGATTTTTAAGGATAAAACAAAAGAGAATATATCAAATATATTAGAGGAAGCTGAAGAAAAAATTAATGAGGAAATTAGACGGATACAGTATATAAAGGAAAATATAGAAGTGATGAAATCAAATATTAATACTAGAACTAATTCATATGATGGAATTCAAATTAAGGAGCTAGAAGAAAGGATTAGTGTAGAGATAATTTCTAAGGGATTCAATCTTAATCAACTAGAAGAAATTATGGCAGAAGGGACGGAAATCCTAAAGAAAACAATAGCTGAAAGAATTCCATTTATTGAATTTGGACTTATATTTAACAAAGATGCAGTAATATCTGAAAATTATACTAAATATAAAGGATTTTACTATTCAATTCCATATAACTATAAAAGGAAAGACACAATCTTAATGAAAAAAGGAAAGTATATATGCCAGTGGTATGAAGGAAAAATAGATGGAATACCAAATGTGATTATGAATTTAATGGCCTGGATAAATTCTAAGGGCTATGATATTACTGGGTATATTTTGTACTCAGAATCATTTAGTTCCTTGTATCATGATGATTACGAATATACTTATGGAGAAATCCAAATATTAATCAGGGAAAATGAATAAGTAATTCATATATGAAGAAAAGTTGAGCGTATTGACGATGATTTCAGAAATTTGGTACAATATGGATATAAGTGTAAAATTACAAATGAACATGGCTTTTTTTTATTTGGAATTATAAATTTTCAATAGAGATAGTGGGGGGACATATGAATATTAATACATTTAGCAAAGTCATATATAAAAAAATAGGTACATTCACATCCATAAATGACATATACTATGGTAGTCACAGAATATGTACAGAATTTGCCACAGGGAATGTATATAGGCACAAAATAAAGAAACACTATACTATATCAATAGACAATAGTAAATATAAAGACATACCTATGGAAAAGACATCTCTAGTGGGGAATTGTGTGTTTCATACTAATGATAAGGATCTTATTTTGTATAATAATAAACTAGAGAATTGGACTTATAATGTGGGAATAACTAGGGAATATAAGAAATCCATATTTAATGGAATAACATTTTTAAATGGAATATTAGATAAGGTCTATGAGATGGATTATGTAAAGATGCAAAAGATTAACTATTGTGCAGGTTTATATGAAACAAAGTATTACCAACAAATTGGAGAAAATGTGAATAGGAGTGAGCCACTTTTCTTAAATGCCATACTCGTAGATATCTACAACAGATATAATGAAACAACCTATTCATACATAGAAGAAGTATTTTCTGATAAGAATTTTTGGAATGTGATAACAAGCTTGAAGAAATTTGAAGGTATAAGTTTAGGAGCACAACTTAAATTAGAAGGAAGTGATCAGGTATATAAGGAATATCCTTGGTATTCAGTACTTAAAGATATGACCCTTCCAAAAGTAACTATAGAACTTTTAAATGAGAGCAAAACAAACTAAATATAGGTAATGTATAAAGTTTTGTGTAGAAGGTATTTCTAAATGAGTAAGAATTAAGGAGATATTTTTTAAACAAAACTTTTTTAGTTACTAGAGAATTATAAATTTTGAAAACTGTAGATAAGTAAATAACTAAGCATACAACGTATGCCTTTTTTATATTATTTCTTTCTTAGTAAGCACATACAGAATAATAAATCCTACTATTATAAACACAACGGTAAATATAGCTTCATAAAGTAAATTCATATTCTTTCACTCCCTTAATAAATTTTTATTATATTTAAGCATAGTATTCTCAAATAGTAACAAAATAATATATGAATATAAACGGGAGTTGATTTTAATGAAATTATATTTAGAGATTATAATTCAGACATTTTTAGCATTTTTCTCCATATTATTTATTACTAGACTTTTAGGAAGACAGCAGGTATCCCAGTTAGCCTTTCATGATTATATAAACGGTATAACTTTTGGCTCAATAGCGGCAACATTGGCAACTGACCTTGAGAATAGAACAATGCAGCATTTTCTTGGACTCATCTTATTTGGCATACTTACATGGTTAATTTCAAGTATTTCTTTAAAAAATAGAAGTTTTAGAAAAGTAGTAGAAGGAGAGCCTGTATTAATTATACAGAATGGTAAGATATTGGAAAAGAACTTAAAGCGAGTTAGATATAATATTGATGAACTTAATATACTTCTGAGGCAGAATGATTGTTTATCCCCAGAAGACATTGAATATGGGTTATTAGAGGCAAATGGAAAGCTAAGTGTATTTAAAAAAAGTGATAAAAATACAGTAACACTAGGAGACTTAAATATAATATCTAAAGTTGAAAGCATACCTACGGAAATAATTATAGGAGGGCAAATTATATACGAGAATTTAAGAAAAAGAAAATTAAGTGGTAAAGATCTAATAAGTAAACTTAAAGGTAATGGGGTAAAGAGAATTGAAGAAGTTATGTATGCAACTATAGATGAAGACGGCAACATGTATGTTGATAAATATGAAGATAAATTACAAGACAAGGTGGATTTTAGTGAAAACAATAAAGACGTATAAAGAATAAAATAGAGTAGGTGTATCTTAGGACTTTAATAGACAGACTTAGTATAAGTATTTAAGAATTTGCTAATAATGACAAAGTATGAAAAATTAGTTGGAGGTACTATATGTCAGTGAAAGTCGGAATTCCAAGAGCTCTACTTTTTTATGAATATTATCCATTATGGAAAGCTTTCTTTGAAGAATTAGGAGCACAGGTAATAGTATCGCAAAAAACAAATAAGGAAATTTTTAATAATGGAATAAAAAGTGCCGTAAATGAAGCTTGTATTCCCGTTAAAATATATCATGGACATGTGTTAGATATAAAAGATAAGGTGGACTATCTCTTTATTCCTCGCTTAAAGAGTATATGCAAAGGTGAATATATTTGTCCAAAGTTTTGTGGTCTTCCTGAAATGATTAAGTACTCAATAAATGATTTACCACCAATGATTTATCCTGAAATAGACTTTATGAAAGATAAAAAAAATCTAAAGGAAATTATTTGTGAAGTGGGTAAATATTTTACTGGTGATTCTACACGTATTTTGTCTGCCTATGATAAGGCGTATTTAAATTATAAAGCATACAAAGAAAGTGTAAATAAGGGTATGATTCCAATGGATGGTGAATCCATTATAAAAGAAACTTCTTGTTCTAAAGTGAAGACAGAAGATACAAAAAAGATTATGATTATGGCCCATTCATATAATTTATATGATACATATATGAACATGAGTATTATAAATAAAATCCAATCAAGGGGAGTAGAGGTACTTACTCCAGAAATGATAGATGAGGAATACATAAATGATTATGTTCATAAATTTAAAGGCAATATATATTGGACTTTTGCCAGAAAGCTTATTGGCACGGCCATGTATTCAATAGACACAAAAAATGTTCATGGAATAATTTATATTTCAACCTTTGGGTGTGGCATTGATTCTGTTGTAGGTGATATGGTTGAAAAGCATATTCGAAAAGAAAGTAATATTCCTTTTGTGCTTGTAACATTAGATGAACATAGTGGTGAAGCTGGAATCAATACTAGAATGGAAGCCTTTATTGATATGATTAAATGGAGGGATACAAGTGAAAATAACATTTCCGCTAATGGGTAATATGTATATTGCATTAAAGGCTGTATTTGAAGAATTAGGAGCAGAAGTGATTATTCCTCCAAAATGCAATAAAAGGACCCTAGAACTTGGAACACTACATTCTCCCGAATTAATTTGTATACCCTTTAAAATTACTTTAGGAAATTACTTAGAAAGTATCGAAAAGGGAGCTGATACACTTTTTATGTGGGGAGGAAGTGATCCCTGCAGAATTGGATACTACAATATGATTCAAGAAGAAATATTAAATACTTTGGGATATGACATAGAGATGATTTGCGGAGAACCTTTTAAAAACTTGAAAGAAATAAAATCTTTCCTTAATAAATTAAGTAAGGTATCAAATACATCTAATTACTTTAAGCTTTTACCTGCATTTATTAAGGGTATAAAGCTTATATATGAAATAGATGAATTTGATGATCTAGTCATAAAGACACGACCTAGGGAAATGATAAAGGGAGAAGTGGATAAATTATATTCCAAATTTGAAGAGGAAGTAAATGGTGCAAAGGGATATAAGGAAACATTAAATATAATTAGGAAAAAGAAAGAGGAATTAAAAAATGTATTAATTGATAAGAATAAACAGGTTATTAGGATTGGCATTGTAGGAGAAATATATACGGTTTTAGAACCTTATATAAATTTAGACATAATAAAAAAATTAGGGAATATGGGCGTTGAAGTTCATAGATCAGTAACTTCAAGTGAATTTATTAAGGAACAAATAGACTTTCTTCCTTTTATAAACTCAAATAAGGAAGAAGTACACAGAGCAGCAGAGCCCTATTTGAATACGGAAATTGGAGGACATGCAAGGCACACTATAGGGAATACTGTCCTTTATAGTGAGAAAGATTTTGATGGGGTTATCCACCTGTTACCTTTTACGTGTATGCCTGAAATAGTTGCACAAAGTATATTACCCACTATAGAAAAGGAAAAGAACATTCCCGTTTTAAAATTAATACTAGATGAGATGACAGGGGAGGCAGGATACTCTACTCGCATAGAGGCTTTTGTTGATTTATTACAAAGAAAGAAGGAAGCATATACTCAATAAAAAAAGGCTATTAGATTAATTAATCTCATAGCTTTTTTTCAATACATTTTATTGCGAATTATGACGGGGATATGTCAATTGTAGAAAAATGTTGAAATGTTCCGAAAATGGGTATAACATATAATATATAGACAAAAAATCATATTAATCTCTGATACTTAGGGAATTATAGATAGGAGAGAGTTATTATGAATTTAAAAAACTTTATGATAAAAAAATCTTATTTTATAAAATACTTTTTTCTATTATTTATAGGCATTAGCATATTATATACTTTTTTCTTTACAATACTTCAGTTAAATACTATTAAGGTTAAAAGAAATGAAATTGAGTTAAATGAAAAGAGGATAGTAGAATTAGAAAAAAATCTCATTGGTAAAGAATTTGATAATGTCATATCTGATTTACTGTATATATCAGATTCTATTAATGAATATGATTCTATGGAAAAAACATACGATCATCTGGCAAAGGAATGGCTAATTTTTGGTAATAGGAAAAAAATATACGACCAAATTAGATTTATTGACATTTCTGGAAATGAAATAATAAGGATTAACTATTATGATAATTTTGCCAATATTGTACACAAATCAGAACTGCAAAATAAAAAAGACAGATACTACTTTAAAGAAACAATGGGCTTAAAAAAGGGTCAAATATATATTTCTAAAATTGATTTAAATTTAGAAAATAAAAAGGTTCAAGAACCTATAAAACCAATGATTAGATTTTCAACCCCAGTATTTACAAAGAAAGGTGAAGTAAAAGGAATTGTAATACTTAACTATTATGCAAAATATTTGTTGCAAAACTTTAAAAGTATTTCAGCAACTAGTGATGGAGAATTATTTTTATTAAACTCTAATGGATATTGGATTTCAAATAATGATAAGAATAAAGAATGGACTTTCATGTATGAGGATAAGGCTCATATAAATTTTAAGAATGAATACTCTAGGGAATGGGATCATATTAGAAGGAATGACAAGGGTATGATATATACGAATAAGGGGTTATTTGTATTTTCAAACATTTCAGCTATTGATAATTTGTTTTTTAATGATGAATATTTTATAGATAAAAGAATTGTATTAGAGGAAGGGAATTGGAAAGCAGTTTCCCATATATCTAAAGATAGTATAAAAGGTGATTTTGCAGAAGCTAATGACCTAAAAATACTATTTGCCCTATTAGGAAGACATAAGCTGGATTTTTTACTAATATTGATTATCTCCACTGGTTTAGCAGTTTTAATGGTAAAAAACAAAATCAATAAGGAAGAAATAAAATACTTTTCTGAATATGATGCCATGACTAATGTATTAAATAGAAGAGCTGGATTGGCACTATTAAATGAGAAGATTAAAAAGGCATTAAATGATAAGGATAAAATTAGTATATGTTTTATTGATATAAATGGGTTAAAAGAAGTAAATGATGTTTTAGGCCACGACGCTGGAGATGAATTAATACTTACAGTTGTAGATGGAATTAAATCTTGTATAAGACAAACAGACTTTGTAATGAGATTAGGTGGAGATGAATTCTTAATAGTTTTCAATAACTCTACTACTGAGCAAGCAGAACATATATGGGAAAGAATTAACAATGAATATAATAAAATCAATGATGAAGAAAACAGGGAATATCTTGTGAGTGTAAGCCATGGTATAGCAGAGTTTGAAGCATGTGAAAGCAAATATATAGATAGTATAATTAGTATGGCTGATGAAAGAATGTACAATGAAAAAAGGGAGATTAAAAAAGACATAAAAATTATTAGATAAGTTAAATTTAAAATCAAAGTATATAAAAGGGGATCACTTGAAAATGATTAAAAAATCAATTTCAGGTGATTCCTTTTGCTATTTTTTACATATATATAATTTGTATCATTGCATTGTTTATAATACATGAGGGAATTATAATACTATAAAATCAAATTTATTGAATATATTCCCAGAAAGCTTTTAATTGTTTTGTAACTACTTTATTTAGGATTTAAATTACAATATAAATAAAAGGGAGAACTCTATGAAGAAAAAAGCATTTCTATTATTTGTAATATTTTCCATATTCTTTACAGGGTGTAACATAAATGAAGTTTTATCCAGTAAAGATAAAAGTAATGGAGGAGATACCTCTACCACAAGAGATATAGAGGAGGACGTAAATAGTGTTAACATAAAAGAAGATGAAGATTTAACAGAAAAAGCAGAAGCTGAAAATAAAACAGAAGAGGATACCCTAATTTCTCAGGAAGAAGTAAAAGAGGATGCAAATATAGAAAATATACAAAAGGAAGAATATGTTACTATAGAAACTTTTAATACACAATTACCTGATAGTATTAATGAAGACATTAAATATAATAAATATTCTACAAGTTATAATTATTTTCTAATATTATCTAAAAGTATAAATATAAGAGAAAAACCAACAACGAATTCAAAGGTATTGGGAAAAGGATCTTATTTTGAAAAGATTAATATAATAGAATCTGTAAAAGGACAGTATATAAAAAAATATAATAATGATTTATGGTATAAGGTATTTTGGAAAGAGGGAGGAAACATTAAATATGGATATGTATTTAGTCTTTTAGGTCAAGCCCGTGAATTTCAATTTCACAAAATGGTGGAATCTTTAAATATTTTAAAGAATGAAGTAGAAAATAATAAAACGGCCTATATTGCTAATTACAAAAATAGAAATGGAAAAGCCCCTTATTATAAAGGAAAGACTACTGATAATTATGGAGAAAGAAGATATCAATCAGCACCAGCCTATGCAAAACCTAGTGCTAAATCTAAATTTAGATATATTCCTGATGGCACTTTAGTGTCCATAGTAGGAAAATCAGATAAATATTACAAAATTACTACCCTTAATTTTAAAGGTGAATACTGGGTACCTAAAAGGTTTGTATCCTTTAGGAATTCCATTAAAAATTTAAAAAAAGTAGTTGTTGTAGATAGGAAAAATCAAAACGAAGCAGTTTTTCAATATGGAGAAGGTAAATGGAATCTCATATCCTATGTATTTGCCACTACTGGAGAAAAATCAAAATATAAACTTGAAACACCATTAGGCCACTTTATGGCAATAGAAAAGAAAACTAAATTCTTATATTTTAAGGATGGGACAAGAGAAATTGCTGGATATGCACCATATGCCATAAGGTTTATGGGTGGGTCATATATTCATGGGGTTCCTGTTAGTTTTAAAATAGTTGATGATAAAAGGATTGATCCTGGTATGAGGGAATATTTATTTACAATAGGAACAGTTCCCCGCTCCCATAGATGCGTTAGAAATTATACAAGTCATGCAAAATTTTTATATGATTGGATAACAATAGGTGAAAGTGCTGTGATTGTTATTGAATAAACCTTATTTAGTTAAAACCTTGTACTTAAGTGCAAGGTTATTTTTGTTTATGTAATAAAAAGTTAGGGAAAGATATTTTACAAAGGCTTTTTTTAATTTCGTAAAAAATACTTGTAAAATCAGTTGCAAAAAAATATAAATATGATATCATATGAGTAAATTCAAATATACTCATATAAGGAGGTGATATGGTACAAATGATAAAATTATTCAAGGCATTAGGAGATGAAAATAGATTAAGAATACTAAATCTACTTATGTATGATGAATTATGTGTTTGTGAAATTGAAGTTCTATTAGAAATGACCCAATCTAATGTATCTAGACATTTAAGTAAGCTAAAGGATGTTAATCTTATTAGTTCATCAAAGGATGCTCAATGGGTTCATTATAAGCTTAATTCTAAATTTGAAGAGAAAAATCAATTGATTATTGAATTTTTGAAGGAAAGATTCAAAATAGATCCTTTGTATGAAAATGATACAAATAGGTATTTAAAGTACAAAGAAAATAATTTGAATTGTCAATTCATTACTGAAGATAAAGAGAAAGTATTAAATATGATTAAATAGGAGAGATTGATTATGAAAAGAATGATAATTTTTGACCCGGCTATGTGTTGTTCAACAGGTGTTTGTGGACCAGGAGTAGATCCTGAGCTTTTAAGAGTTGCAACAGTTTTAAATAATTTAAAGAAAAGAGGAATCCTAGTTGAAAGATATAATTTAACTGATAATCCTCAAATCTTTGTAGACAATAAAACTATCAATGAGATTATCAATAAGGATGGCGTGAATGTGCTACCGGTAACTATTTTAGACAATGAAGTAGTTAAGACTAAAGCCTATCCTACAAACGAAGAATTTACTAAGCTACTTGAAATACCAGAAGATTACTTAAAAGCAGGGACTGAAACTAAATCCCAAGGTTGCGGTTGTGACGATGGTTGTTGTTAATTTAGGAAAGAGGTGACCCAGATGATAAAAGCTTATAATCCTAATGAAATGAACTTGACTAAATATATATTTTTCACAGGGAAAGGGGGAGTTGGTAAAACTTCCACTGCCTGTGCAACAGCCATTACATTAGCAGATATGGGAAAAAAAGTTATGCTTATAAGTACTGACCCTGCATCTAACCTTCAAGATGTTTTTAATAGGGATTTAAATAATAAGGGGGTACCTATTAAAGAGGTACCAAATTTAGTAGTAGCCAACTTTGATCCAGAACAAGCTGCAGCGGAGTATAGGGAAGGTGTCATTGGGCCCTTTAGAGGGAAGCTTCCAGAGGTTGTTTTAAAGAGCATGGAAGAGCAACTTTCTGGTTCTTGTACTGTTGAGATAGCTGCCTTTAATGAGTTTTCATCCTTTATAACGGATAAAAAGGTACAAGAGGAATTTGACCATATTATATTTGATACGGCACCTACAGGTCATACTTTAAGAATGCTTCAACTCCCATCAGCTTGGAGCAACTTCATAAGTGAAAATACCCATGGAGCATCCTGTTTAGGCCAGCTGTCAGGCCTTGAGAGTAAAAAGGAAGTTTACCAAAATGCCGTAGAAACTCTTGCAGATAAAGATAAAACTACTTTAGTCCTTGTTTCTAGACCAGAACATACTCCCCTTAAAGAAGCAGAGAGGGCCTCTGTGGAGCTGAAAGATATAGGAGTTACTAATCAAATATTGGTCATAAATGGTGTTCTTAAAATCCATAATGATTCCCTTTCAAATGGAATTTATAAAAAGCAACAAGAGGAACTTAGTGCCATGCCACCATGTTTAAATGACCTTAATACCTATGAAATACCATTAAGACCTTATAATATAACAGGAATTGAAAATATAAGGGGATTCTTAAAGGATGACAAAATAAATTACAGGGAAAGAAAATTGGCCAGTACCAGTATTCCAAAATTAAAGGATGTGGTAGATGACCTGTTTCATGAGGATAAAAAAGTTATCTTTGCCATGGGAAAGGGTGGAGTAGGTAAAACTACAATTGCGGCTTCCATAGCCTTAGGACTTGCAAAGAAGGGAAAAAAAGTTCATCTTACAACTACAGATCCTGCAGCCCATTTAAAATTTGTCTTAGATGAAGGATACGGTATTACCCTAAGCAACGTGGATGAGAAAAGGGAACTTGAAAAATATAGGGAAGAAGTTTTAAGAAAAGCTAGAGAAACAATGGGTGAAGAAGATATAGCTTATATTGAAGAAGATTTAAGATCTCCTTGTACTCAAGAAATTGCAGTATTTAGGGCCTTTGCTGAAATAGTTGAGAAATCTAAAGATGAAGTTGTAGTTATAGATACGGCACCAACGGGCCATACATTACTTTTACTAGATTCAACTCAAAGTTACCATAAAGAAATTGAACGATCTTCAGGAGATATACCTGAGTCTGTTAAAAACTTACTTCCAAAGCTGAGAAATCCAGAAGAAACAGAAGTTATCATTGTAACTTTAGCTGAAACAACACCTGTTTATGAAGCCATGAGGCTAGAGTCCGATCTAAAAAGGGCAGGTATAACTAGTAAATGGTGGGTTGTAAATTCAAGTCTTTATGGAACTAATACGGAAAATGAAATATTAAAGGCAAAAGCAAATAATGAAATAGAGTGGATAGATAAAGTAAATGAAATTTCAAAGGGTAATTTTGCCATTGTTTCCTGGAAGGAAGAAGACCTTAAGGGAGAAAAATTATTAGAGCTTATAAACTAAAGAATAATTTTAATATATAAACTGATAAAGAGGAGAATTAAAATGAGAATAATAGTTATAGGAGCTGTTGCTGCTGGAACCTCTGCTGCTACCAAGGCAAGAAGAAATAATGATAATGCGGAGATTGTCATTTACGAAAAGGATAAGGATATATCCTACTCAGGTTGCGGCCTTCCCTATTATATAGGTGGAGAAATATCAGATGTGGGAGAACTTACACCAAGAGACTCAGCTTTTTTTAAGAAAAAATATAATATAGACATATTTACAGGACATGAAGTTTTAAAAATTCACAGTGATAAAAAGGAAGTAACTGTAAAGAACCTATTAACCAATGAGATATTTAATGACTCTTATGATGAACTAGTAATAGGCACAGGTGCAGTTCCCTTTGTTCCGACCGTGGAGGGAATAGATAAAAGTCATGTATTCTTTTTAAGAAATGTGCAAAGCGCAAGAAACATAAGAAATTTTATAACAACTAATAAACCAAAGAAGGCCATAATAGCAGGAACAGGTTTCATAGGATTTGAAATGCTTGAAAATCTTATGGATGATGGAATATCTGTAACTGTAGTTGAAAAGCAAAACCAAATAACTCCAAATCTAGATGAAGATATGGCAGCTTATCTTGAAAGCCAATTAATTAAAAAGAACATAACCATAATAAAAGATAATAGTATAGTTAAGATAGATGAAGATTCAGCTACCCTAGAGGATGGTACTATAGTTGAAAGTGAAATGATCATTATGGCAACAGGTGTTAGACCTAATGTGGCTTTAGCTAAGGAAGCTGGTGTGGAGATTGGAGTCACAGGTGCCATAAAGGTTGACAAAAAAATGAAGACTAATGTGGATCACATATATGCTTGCGGTGACTGTATAGAAACTTACTCGCAAATAACGGGAAAATCCGTATATAGACCTCTTGGTTCTACTGCTAATAAAACGGGTAGAATTGCTGGAGATGTGTTAACAGGTGGAACTTTAGAATATAGAGGAAATTTAGGTACAGGGATATTTAAGCTATTTAATATGGCCATAGCTAATACTGGATTAAGCGAAAGGGAAGCAATTAAGGAAGGTTATGATGTTTTAGTATGTCATAATATTAAGCCAGATAAAGCAGCATATTTTAATGGGACAGAAATGGTCATAAAGGCCATAGCTGATAAAAAAAGTGAACGAATATTAGGTGTACAAATAGTAGGATATGAAGGAGTAGATAAAAGGATTGATGTATTTGCTACCCTAATAACCTATGGTGCAAAGGTAGATGAACTATTTCATTTAGACCTTGCCTATGCTCCACCATTTTCAACCACAAAGGACCCTGTTCATTATACGGGAATGATTTTAGATAATGCATTAAATAAGAATATACCTATTAAGACATCTAATGAAATTAGACAATTAATTCATAAGGATAAAAAAGTGCAGATAATTGATGCAAGGGTAGAGAAGCAATATGGGGAAAGTCATGTGGATACTGCAATGAATATACCTCATGCTAAATTAAGGGAAAAAATGAAGACCTTAGATAAAGACGTTACCACAATTACTTATTGTAATAAGGGAGTAACAGGTAATGCTGCTCAAAACATTTTACTTAATCATGGATTTAAAGAGGTTTACAACCTTTCAGGAGGACATAGATTTTACAAGGGAACTAAAAAGAAATAGTTATATGATAAGAATGGTGAAATCGAAATTAATATGACCTACATAATGGATATTACTATCCATTATGTAGGTCTTTGTTTTATACTTAAAATTCCTGTCTGGAGATACAAAAGATTTTCTATGTCTATTTTTTTTTTCAAGTTTTGTATTATAATAAATGATGGATGAAGGAAAAATGAAAAGAATTCTTAAAGAATTAAAATATGATGAGGTGTATGGACATGGATAAAAGAAGAATATATTTTATTTTTAATGAGAATAATGAAATATTAGTAAATACATCAAATAAAGAAATATTATTACCTAGTGATGAGCACATGAAGAATTTAAATATAAGCTTGAACAATATGAATTTATTAATAGAAAAGGAAAATGAGGAATTTCTATTTGGAAAAGTAGAAGATTTAATTAATCTACCTAAAGATTTTCAGTTTTATAGGCTTATTTCACTCATAGATTTAATGGGAAAGGAAATATATAATTTAGGAAGCAAAGCTCTACACTTAATTAATTGGCATAATGATTATAAGTATTGTAGCAAATGTGGAACTTTAGTTGAGGAAAAGAAAGACGAGAGAGCAAAAATATGTCCTAAATGCGGACTTGTAAATTATCCTACTATTTCTCCTGCTATAATAACAGCTGTTATAAAGGAAGATAAACTATTGCTTGCACATAATACTAGATTTCAAAATGATATGCACAGTGTTATTGCAGGATTTGTGGATCCAGGAGAAACCTTTGAGGACTGTGTTAGGAGAGAAGTAAAAGAAGAGGTAGGAATAGATGTTAAGAATATAAAATACTTTGGAAATCAACCATGGCCTTTCCCATATTCCTTAATGGTTGCATTCACATGTGAATATGAAAAGGGAGAAATAAAAGTAGATGGGAATGAAATAGACAAGGCAAATTGGTATAGTGTAGATAATATGCCTAATGTACCATCTAAAGGAAGTGTAGCTAGGGAACTTATTGACTGGTTTATTGAAAATTATAAATAGATTTTATAAACAAAAGAATAGAAGAGAAATCGTAGATAAAAATACTATTTAATGGACCATATGGAACTTGACACACGACCTAATTCCTATTAATATAGACAAAGTACGACAAATACGAAATTTTATAGGCACATATGCCTAAAATAGATAATATTAAAAATTAATTAGGCCCTTATAACAAAAAAGGGCATTTTTTATTGTATAATAATCTATATATAGTATGAGAGAAGAATTATAGACACAACATATAGAGAAAAGGGGTTTGGAAATGGTTGAGAAAATTAAAAAAAGAGATGGTAGAATTATTGGGTTTGAGCCTGAGAAAATTACTCTAGCCATATATAAGTCTGCCAAAGAAGTAGCTAATGAAGAGGGGAAAAATCCAAATTACCAAATGGCTGAAAGCTTAACTAATAATGTTATAGAACTGCTAGATGAAAAATACACAGGACACATACCAACAGTTGAAGAAATACAAGACGTGGTTATAAAGACTCTAATAGAAACAGGACATGCAAAGACAAGTGAAGCGTACATTTTATATAGAGCTGAAAGAAGTAGATGCAGAGAATCTAAGACTCGATTAATGAAGACTATACATAATCTTACATTAAAAGATGCAAAAGAAAGTGATACAAAAAGGGAAAATGCTAACATAGATGGGAATACGGCCATGGGGACTATGCTTCAATATGGAAGTACCGTATCAAAGGAATTCTGTAAAACTCACATGTTAAACAAAGAACATTCCTTATCCCATGACAATGGAGACATTCATATTCATGACTTAGATTTCTTCAACATGGGAACTTTAACTTGTTCACAAATAGATATTCGAAAATTATTTAAGGGTGGTTTTTCTACAGGCCATGGTTTTTTAAGAGAGCCACAGGACATAGGAAGTTATGCAGCACTTGCGGCCATTACTATACAGTCTAATCAAAACGATCAACATGGAGGACAAAGTATTCCATTCTTAGATTATGGATTAGCTCCAGGTGTGAAAAAAACTTATAAAAAGCTTTATTGTTCTAATTTATCAAAGGCTCTTTCATTAAACTTTAATATGGAAGATGAGGATGCAGATAAACTAGTTATAGAGGTTGTAGAGAAAGCTGAGAAAGATTCAGGTAAAGATATAGAATTAAAGGGAACAGAAATATATGAAGCCATAATAGGCATCTTAATGGATAAGCTTAATATTAATAAAGATGAAGCTACTAGAATACATGATTTTGCAAAAAAACATGCTTATAAGGAGACGGATAGAAAAACTTATCAAGCCATGGAGGCCTTTATTCATAACTTAAATACTATGCACTCAAGGGCCGGTGCACAAGTTCCATTTAGTAGTATTAATTTCGGAACAGATATTTCAGAAGAGGGAAGAATGGTTTCTAAAAACTTACTTCTATCAACGGAAGCTGGTCTTGGAAACGGAGAAACAGCCATATTCCCTATATCCATATTTAAAGTAAAAGAGGGAGTAAATTATAATCAAGAAGACCCTAACTACGATTTATTTAAATTAGCATGTAGAGTATCTGCTAAAAGATTATTCCCTAACTTTAGTTTTATAGATGCTCCATTTAATAAAAAGTACTATGTGCCAAATTGTCCAGAGACAGAGGCAACTTATATGGGTTGTAGAACAAGAGTTGTGGGTAATTCCTATGATCCATCAAGAAATATAGTAACTGGAAGGGGTAACTTATCATTCACATCTATTAACCTTCCGAGGTTAGCTATAGAATATGGTCATGTATTAAATAAAGAGGCTGATATAGATGGATTCTTTAAGGGGTTAGGCGAAAAGATAGACTTAGTAATGAATCAATTATTAGAAAGAATGGAAGTACAAAAGAATAAGAAGGTTAAAAACTTCCCATTCCTTATGGGTCAAGGCGTTTGGTTAGATTCTGATAACTTAAATCCAGAAGATGACTTAAGTGAAATAATAAAACATGGAACATTAACTGTAGGCTTCATAGGTTTAGCAGAGTGTTTAAAAGCATTAATAGGAAAACATCACGGAGAAAGTGAAGAAGCCCAAGCGTTAGGAATAAAGATTATAAAATATATGAGAGATAAATTAGATAAGGCATCAGAAGAGCAGAAACTTAATTTCTCTTTAATAGGAACACCAGCAGAAGGTCTTTCTGGAAGGTTTACAAAATCAGATAGGGAAAAATACGGTGAAATAAAGGGAATAACAGATAAGGAATATTATACTAATTCATTCCATGTTCCTGTATATCATAAAATAAGTGCTTACGATAAAATCCAAAAGGAAGCTCCTTATCATGAATTTACCAATGCAGGTCATATTACCTATATTGAGTTAGATGGAAAACCATCAGACAACATAGAGGCCTTTGAAACTATTGTAAGAGCCATGCATGAAGCTGGAATAGGCTATGGATCTGTAAATCATCCTGTAGATAGGGACCCTGTATGTGGATACAATGGAGTAATAGATGAGGTTTGCCCTAAATGTGGAAGAACAGAGGAAGACGGAATTAAATTTGACAGAATAAGAAGAATAACAGGATACTTAGTTGGAACTGTTGAAAGATTTAATAATGCAAAGCAAGCAGAAGTAAGGGATAGAACTAAACACAATATGTAAAGAAGGATGTTTGAATATGGATATTCGGTTATCTCATGAAATTACAAAGGATAGTATAGTAGATGGACCTGGTTTTAGGGCCGTTATTTGGACTCAAGGATGCAAACATAAATGTATAGGATGCCACAACCAATCAACCCATGATTTTAAAGGGGGATTTGTAGTGGATACGGAACAAATAAAAGAAGAATTAAGATCCTTAAGACTTCATAAAGGAATTACCCTATCGGGAGGAGATCCCTTTGAACAGCCTATGCCTTGTATAGAAATAGCTAAAGAAGCTAAAAGTTTAGGTTTAGATGTATGGGCATATACAGGGTATACTTTTGAAGAATTAATAAATTATAAAGCATCAACATATAAAGAGGGATGGAAAGAGTTACTTGGGTATGTGGATGTATTAGTGGATGGTCCCTTTATCATGGAAGAAAAAAATATGCTTTTAAGATTTAGAGGTTCTGAGAATCAAAGGATTATAGATGTAAAAAAATCAGTAGCTGCTAAAGTGGTAATGATCAAAGAAGAGTATTATGACATAGAAGAAATAGCTATGACAATATAAGATATGAAAGTTCCTAGGGAAAAATTTTTCCTAGGAACTTTTTTATTGCATTTTTTATTTCCTCGGAAATTGCAAATGTACCTATAAATATGTATATGTCACGTCTCAAAATATTCATCATAAATTAATAGTATAGGGAAAAAAGGAGGGATATGACTTTATGCTTATTCATACGGTAAAGCCAGGTGAATCACTTTGGCAAATTTCAACAGCTTATGGTGTACCAATTAAAAAAATAATAGAAGTAAATAAGTTACCAAATCCAAACCAATTAGTTAATGGTCAATCATTAGTTATTCCAAAAGAAGACGTTGTTCATATAGTAAGGCCAGGAGAAAACTTATGGAAAATTGCTAAAGATTATGGAACAACAGTACAAACCATTATTAAGGTAAATAAAATTACTGATCCTAAATCCATTTATCCAGGTAAGAGGTTATATATTCCAGCACCTCGACACTATGTTAAAACAGGAGAAAGGGCATGGGAAATTGCTAAGCGTTATGGAGTTCCATTGGAAGCTCTCTTAAAGGTAAACCATATAGAAGATCCACGTTCCATATATCCAGGTATGGTTTTAATCATTCCTAGAAAACAAAAACCACCTATGGATGTTAATGCATATATTTATAATTTGGATAAAGAGGCAATACCAATTGTAAGGGAGGATGGAAAATATCTAACTTACCTAAGCCCCTTTGCATATCTGATTAAAGAAGATGGAAGTCTGCAGCCAATAAAAGATGTTCCAGCTATTAAGACTGCCTATGAGGAAAATGTAGTTCCTATGATGTCAATTACGAACTTTACTTCAACGGAGAAAGGGGAAAATGTTGCAAATATTATTTTAAACAGTAATGAAATTCAAGAAAAGTTATTGACGAATATTATAAATATTATGAAAGAAAAAGGTTATCAAGGATTAAACGTTGACTTTGAAAATGTACTTCCTAAAGATCGGGAGCCTTATAATAAGTTCATGCAGCGTACTGTAGATCGCCTACATCCAGAAGGATTCTTCGTTTCAAGTGCCCTAGCACCAAAGGTTAGCGCAGAACAACCTGGGTTATTGTATGAAGCACATGATTATGAGGCCCATGGCAGAATTGCTGATTTTGTCGTGTTAATGACATATGAATGGGGAGCTAGAGTTGGACCACCTCAAGCTATTTCACCACTAAATCAGATTAAGAGAGTACTTGATTATGCAGTTACTGTTATTCCTAAAGAAAAGATATACTTTGGTTTTCAAATATATGCACGAGATTGGTTACTTCCTCACAAAAAAGGTCAAGAGGCAAGGACGTTTAGTCCACAGGAAGCAATATTACAGGCAGCAAAATATGGTGCAACAATTAAATACGATCCAGTAGCTCAATCACCATATTATCGTTATAGGGATGAACAAGGAAGAATGCACGAAGTTTGGTTTGAAGATGCCCGTAGTGCCCAAGCAAAATTTGATACGGTAAAGGATTATGGTTTAAGTGGTATTAGCTATTGGGTTTTAGGTTATCCATTTCCACAAAACTGGGTTTTACTTGAGGATAATTTTAATATTAGAAAACAATTATAAGTGATTTTATATGGGCAATACCTAATATATAAAAGTTCTTAGTGAAGATTCTTTACTGGGAACTTTTTTTACGTTATAGAAAATTATAAATTTTCAAAACTGTAGATAAGTAAAAAAATAAGGGGGTGTGGGGGAAGGATTCCTCTGCCTATTTAAAGAAAGGTGTTCAGATTGCGAGAGCAATCGTCGAAGGGAACCATAGGGTTCCATAACGAATCATACGAAGTATGACTTTTTATATGTGATAATAACTCATAGTAAAATATTTACAACCTTGGCAAGAGAAAAGATAAATGATAATGTATTAATACATATGGATGAATGTAAAAATAAAAAAACATAGTTATTTTATAATCAAGGGAGAGGACTTTAAATGATAAATGAAACTTTACAAGTAATAAAAAATAGAAGGAGTACAAGGAAGTTTAAACCAGAGCAAATAAAAGAAGAGGAATTAGAAGCCATATTAGAAGCTGGTATTTACGCACCAAGTGCCCATAATGACCAGCCTTGGAATTTCACTGTAATTCAAAACAAAGAATTAATGGAAGAATTAAACGTGGAGTCAAAGGAGAAGTGTAAAGACTTTCCAGATGAATTGATTAGGAAAATGGCTAACAATGAGAGATTTAATATTTTTTATGGAGCACCAACAGTTATAATAGTCTCTGGTAGAGATAACGCTATTATGCCACAAGTAGATTGTGCAGCTGCAACAGAAAATATGCTATTGGCAGCTGAATCTCTAGATATAGGAGGATGTTGGAATGGATTTGTAAGCTTTTTATTTAATAGTGAAAAGGGCGATGAATACAAGGAAAAATTAAATATACCAAGGGGATATACGCCTTATTATGGAGTAGCACTTGGGTATAAAAAAGTTAGAGTATTTAATGCACCAGCAAGAAAGGGAAATGTAGTTCAATATATTAAGTAAAGTCCATGATTTCATGGGCTTTTTTGATATAGAAAATTATGAATATGACATGCTGTTGTCATGATTATTTTGATATTATAGTTATATGAGTACTAAAATAATCATATGGAGGATTTACAATGGATTATATACAGACCAAAACAATGATAACTAAAAATAAGAATCCACACTATTGGTTTGGACATGACTACAATATGAATATTTATAAGGGGTGCAATCATGGCTGTATCTATTGTGATTCCAGAAGTGAATGTTATAGAATAGATAATTTTGATAAAGTAAGAGCAAAGGAAAATGCCATAGATATTTTAAGTAAAGATTTAGGTAGAAAGAGAAAAAAGGGAGTGATAGGTACGGGGGCCATGAGTGATCCTTATAATCCCTTTGAGGAAGAGTTATGTCTAACTAGGGAATCCTTAAGGCTTATTAATGAATATGGTTTTGGAGTAAGTATATTAACTAAGAGTGAACTGATTGAGAGGGATATGGATATTATAGAGAAAATAAATAAAACTTCTCCCGTATGTATTATGATGACCATAACTACCTTTCATGATGAGCTTTGTGAGAGGATAGAGCCAAATGTTAGTGTAACATCTAAACGGCTACAAGTAATTAAAAAATTTGCTGAACGTGGAATTTTTACAGGAGTAGTATTAGTACCCATACTGCCATTTATAAATGATACAAGGGAAAATATATTAGGAATTACAAAGGCAGCCTATGACAATGGAGCAAAATTTGTATATGGTAGTTTTGGAGTAACACTTCGCCAAAATCAAAGAATATATTTTTATAATAAATTAGATGAATTCTTTCCTGGCATAAAGGAAAAGTATATTAGACATTATGGTGAAAAGTATAATTGTAATAGTTTTAACTATAAAATATTAAGAGAATCATTTAAAGATACATGCAAAGAATTAAAGCTCTTATACAAGATGAAAGACATAATAAATTCATATAAACCGGAGAAACCTGTAGGTAGACAAATTAGTATTTTCGATTAAGATTTAGGCACAATTACAATTAAATAAATATAAATAAGACTATGAAGAAACCTATAAAATCTTCATGGTCTTTTTGTATGTTAGCAAAAAACTAGAACAAATGTTCTAAGTGTGGTATAATAAAAGAGAATCAAAGGAATGACATAAATTTATAAGTATAGTGAAAATCTAACATTTTGTAGATTAAACATTATAAGTATGGGTATATAGTAAAATATATTTACAAAAAAGGGGATATAAAGTTATTTTAAATACATAGTCACAGAACTAAGTAATTATTAAGATCTTAACAGGAATATGAATTTAAACTTAAGAAGATATTTAATAGTAACTTTATTCAAAGACATGATATTTTTCTCTAGTAATACTATCAAAGCTTATAGTAAAAAAGGGGGATTAATACATGAATAAGAAAAAAATAGTAAAGGGACAAATCGAAAGATATAAGGAAACGTTCAATGCTATTTTTAGGGACGATAATGTGGACATGCTAGATGAAGAAATTTTAAAACAAAGTAAATATTTAGATAAACTAATAATTGAATATTATAGAGAAAATAAACAATGTGAATGAAGTAAGCTCTTGCTAGATTAGAATCTAGTCAGGAGCTTTTTAAATTAATATGAAAAAATATTGGATTGTAAATATATGGATGTGATATGATAAAGATGGTTAAGGCTTTAGATAAGGGTAGGGATATTTTATGAAGAAAATAGAGAACCAGTTATTAAAATATAAAAAGATGAATAAGACTATAATTACCATAATATTAATTGTATTTGCTTGTGTAATTACATATAGGGGATCAGTGATGGGGTCCTTATCATTGATGGTTATTATTCCTTTTGTCTGTAGAATGTTCTATGACCAAACAGCTCATATTGTGGCCATATCCTTAATTATAGGAGCTATTAGTGGATTTTTTAATGTTCTTGGATTTGGTATTTTATTTCCTCTAATTTTTAGTATTTCTTCCCTATGTGGAGTATTTGGTGCAATGAGTTTGAAAAAAGTATACAATGAACCTATAAAAAAGAAAAAAATATTATATTTAATCTTGAGCATTATACTTCTGCGGGCAGGCATATCTATTAATGTAGAAGCCACTGGTACACCTTGGGGTTACATGGAGGCTAAGGAAAAAATAAATTCTTATGTGAAAAAAAATTATGAGGATGGAACTTTAAAGTATAAAAAAACGTCATATAATTGGTACATGGATAATTACTATAATGTGTATGAATATTTTGTTAGAGGATCATCACAAGAAGTTCATATAGACTATAGTAAGCGTAAAGAAATATATGATCAATTTAAGTTTGAAATGGAACAATTATATACATATGAAAGGGAAATAGAATTACAAGGGATTTTAAATGGTCTTATGGATAAGAATTTAAGGGTATCAGCTGGTATAGAAACAGAGGACTATATAACTAGGGATGAATTAAATGATCATTATTATAATCTAACCTATGATATGGAAAAATTCAACAAGACTAAAGAGAAAAGAGAAAAATTAAATAATAAAATAACCTATATCATAAGAATTAAAGATAATGAAATGAAAGACTTAATACTATCTAAAGAAGAATTAACAGATTTAGCAATTAAGATACGAAATACAATAGGTGTACATGAAATAAATTTTTTAAGGGTGACCGTAAAATGCTCTAATGGAGAGGATAGTTCCTATGAAGTTTGGTTTGACAAAAATACAGACGAGGAAGGTATAATAAAAAACTATAAGTATGAAAAAAAGTAATCTTTATTGGAATATAATCCTGTTTATAATATGTAGGACTTAGGAACTAAAAAGGATTTTTTGCATTTCATATTACAAAATACTACATTTTTTTTATGTTTTTAATATTAGAATGTATAAAGTATACTAAGTTAAAGTTGGAAAGGAGACTAATTATTGAGCAAAGAAAAAATAGTAAAAGGTCAGATAGAAAAATATAAAGAGAACCTTAATACTGTTTTAGAGGACGACAACGTTAATTTAGTTGATGAAGAAATTTTAAAAATAAGTGAACATCTAGATAAATTAATAGTTGAATATTATAGAGAAAATAAAAAGTGTGAATAAATTGATGCAACGAGCTCTTACTAGATTGAAAACTAGTTAAGAGCTTTTTAGATTATTAAAGTTTTATCTATATATGTGGAGGAATAGTGGGTGTAAAGGGATAAATAAAGAAGTATAACTTTTCGTAATATAATAAGAAATTTTAAAAGGAGGTTAATTATGAATAGAGATTTTAACAAAGTAATATGTAGAAAGAATAATTATGCAGCAAAATATGATGAGTTAGAGTTGAAATTTGGAAGGGATGATCTAGTGTCCATGTGGGTTGCAGATATGGATTTTGAGTCGGCTAAACCCATAAAAGATGCCATAATAAAAAGGGCAGAGCAAGGTATATTTGGTTATACTTCAAGACCTGATTCCTATTACGAGGCCATGACCCAGTGGTATAAGAGAAGATATGATTGGAATATTGATAAATCAAAATTAATCCACAGTATAGGAGTATGTACATCCCTAAGCATTATAGTGGATAAATTTACTAAACCAGGAGATAAAATAATTGTTCAATCTCCTGTCTATTATCCATTTTTTGACGTGGTAGTAGATAATGAAAGAGAATTAGTTTTAAATCCCCTAAAGAAAATAGATGATAATTATGTTATGGACTATGAAGATTTAGAAAATAAAATGGATGAAAATATTAAATTTCTAATTCTATGTAATCCTCATAATCCAGTTGGAAGAGTCTGGACAAAGGAAGAGTTAACTAGGTTAGGAGAAATTTGCCTAAAGCATAATGTGATGGTCATATCCGATGAGATCCATGGAGACCTAGTATATGGAGATAAAGTATATACTCCCTTTGCATCCATATCAGAAGAATTAAACAATAATACTATTACATGTTTATCAGCTACAAAGACTTTCAATATTGCAGGCCTTCAAGCATCCTTTGCCATATTCCCAGATGAGAGTATGTATAATATCTTTGAAAGGACCCTTGGTATATTAGATATTAAGAGAAATAATTGCTTTAGTTTAGTAGCTGTAGAAGCAGCTTATAGATATGGGGAAGAATGGTTAAATGATCTATTAGTATACTTAAAATCTAATATGGATTTCTTAAAAGAATACTGTGAGAAAAACATACCAGAAATTGTGACTAATAGACCGGAAGGAACCTATTTAGCATGGCTAAACTGTGAAGGATTAGGTTTATCTGATGAAGATTTAGTTGACTTTATGATAAATAAAGCTAAGGTTGGATTAGATGCTGGAAATTGGTTTGGTGAAGAGGGGAAGGGATATATGAGAATAAATGTAGCTTGTCCTAGAACCATGTTGGAGCAGGGTCTTAAAAATATTGAAGAGGCAGTAAAGAAATACATTAGAAAATAGGTAAAAGGGTATCTTAGTTTTTTAAGATACCCTTAACATTTAAAATGGAGTTTCGTGGCCTATATAACAGGCAATATCATTATCTAAGAAGATAGTCTGTATTTTTTCCAATTTATCATGGGAAGTGGGTTCTTCATTTTTATACTTGTATTCATATCCAAGCTGAGTCCACTTAGAGTCTCCCATTCTATGAAAGGGAAGGATATTTATTTCAAATAAATCTAATTCTTTCATGAAACTAACCATATGATTTATATTATCTTGTGTATCGTTAAAATCTTTTATGACAGGCATTCTAAGAACTAATCTTCCAGGCCATTTAGATTCTTTTAAACTTCTTATGTTTTCAAGGATCCTATCATTATAAACTCCAGTTTTTTCTTTGTGTTTATTTTTATCCATGTGTTTTACATCTATAAAGGCAAAATCAACATAATTCATCACATTTAAAAATATGGAATTGTCCACATAACCAGTAGTTTCTATGGCCGTATGAATATATCTATCTCTGCATTTTTTTAGTATTTTTAGTAAGAAGTCATGTTGCACAAATGGCTCTCCTCCACTAAAGGTGACTCCTCCATTTTCTCCCCAATATTGTCTATCCCTATCCATTATTTTTAATAGTTCATCTACTTCATAATACTTTCCACACAATTTTAAAGCCTCATAAAAACACGCTTTTGTACATGAAAAGGTAGTACATTTTCTGCAAAGGTCCCAATTTAATACTAATTTATTTTCTTTAATAGTAATGGAATCATGGGGGCATTTATCTATACATCTACTACATCCTTTAGAAACCTTACATTTACTAGATGCAAACATTACTTTTTCACATAATCTCCAGCTCTCTGGATTTGCACACCATTCACAATGGAGGGGACATCCTGATAAAAAAAATAAGGTTCTACATCCAGGACCATCATGAACTGAATAACTTTGTATATCAAACAATAATCCCTTTGCACTCAATTTAATCACTCCTTAGGTTTAGCTGAAAGGGGCAAGAAGAATGCTACTATGGAGGAGACAGCAAAGGAACAAGTTGCAAATATTATGGAATATTTATAGTTTCCAGATGAATCGTATAAATAACCACCCATATAACTTCCTACAGCAGGGCCAATACCCATAACAACTAAGGTTGCTGCACCCCAAATTTTTCCTAGGGTTTTTCTTCCATATATGGCACCAGCATATCCGGCCACTCCACCTGGTTCTATGGCCCAATAAATTGCAAATAAAATACAAGCAATTAAACCAAATACAATGGTGGATTTAGTCATTAAGAGTAATATGCATGCTACTACTCCCACTAGAGGAGCAAATATGAGCATCTTCTTTCTTCCTAAAGATTCTACAGGAGAATTAATTACTACCTTATCAGCTATTTTCCCCATAAGGGGCATGGTAAATATACCAGCAACCCCAATCATTACATATAGATTAGTGGCAGTTGAAAGGGATAGTTTAACATCTCTTGTCCAATACATGACAACCTGAGTCCAAATCAAAAACTCGGCTACCATACTAGTTAAAAATGCTATTATGGCACCCCAAATAGCACCTTGTGAATAAGCCTCTTTAAGACTCCATACATATTCAGTAGAGTCTTTTTTACCCCCTGATTTATCCATACCAAAGGGTGCAATTCCATAATCCTCTGGATTTTTCTTAGCAACTAATGATGCTATTACTAAGGCTACAAATACAACTATAGCCAAACCTTTCATGGCAAGGCGCCAATCCATAGTTAAAAGAACCTTTTTAACTCCTAAACTCAAAATTACTTGAGCTACAGGGGCTCCCATAAAAGCTATTCCCCACATGGTACCATAGGATTTTCCCGTATACCATTTTCGGACAGATATGGTAGATGAAACCCACAGCATACCAGTTCCAATTCCAGCAAAGATTACATAGGGAATTAAATAGGCCATATAAGTATGGGCATTACTAGTAATATAAAAGCCCAGGGCAGCACAAACAGAGCCAATGGCATAAGCTGGTTTCGTTCCCCATTTATCTATGATCATACCACTGAAAAATGCTGTTATGGCATATACTGTCATCATTAAGGAGTACCCTAAGGATAACTGAGATATACTCCATCCCAAGTCTTTAGACATTGGTCCCAACAAAACTGAGAAGGTTGCCCTATATCCAAAGAGACAAAACACTGCAAGCCAAGAGGCTAAAACTACCATATGACCCAAATGTCTACTTTGTTTTTCGTCCATAAAAAAACCTCCTTTAGTAGGGTTAGATATTAATTAATAAAATTTAATGTCTAACCCTGTTATTTAACTTTGAAATAAATTACTTCCAATCTTAATTTATATGACTGAAGTAAGTTCACATACCTTTAGCTTGTAAACTGTATATAACTATATCTTTTCATACCCATTACAAGTAATAGCATTTAAATCTCCATAGGTCCAGCTTCTATCTTCAAGGCCACTGCATGTGCCAATATTATCTTCATTAGGATTAGAGAAGTGAGCACAATTTTTACACTTAGATGATTGAGAAAACTTAGGGCATATATCCGTATCAGTGAGTATTACTTCATTAGTAACTCTGCAAAATCCTTTAGCCACATCAATAGTAGCGAAATTTAAACAATCACTGTGATTAAACTTTTTAGTTTCCATTATATCACTCCTTCGTATTCAGTTCTTGCAATAACTTCGTCTTGAATAGGTTTACCAATTTCACACCAATATTGCGTGAACCCTGCAACACGAACCATTAAATCCCTATAATTTTCAGGTTTTTTCTGAGCATCCCTAAGCATCTTAGAATCTACAATATTATATTGAATATGGAATCCTCCCTTTCTCATATAAGCGCGAGTAAGGTCTAATAACTTTCTAGAACCAGCTATGCCCTGTATTGCACTTGGATGAACCTTTAAGTTCATCTGAGAGTTTTGAGATTTAGTATGATCCCATACGGTTGCAGAATTAAATAATGCATAAGGTCCATTTTTATCTGTACCAGGATATGCAGACATGGAACCATCAGCATAAGTGGTACCACCTAGGCGACCATCAGCACTTGCCAAAGTTGCTCTACCTTGAGCACCATGGGTTGATACGGATATTTGACAAGCATATAATGGTTTTGCATAAAGGGACTCATAATTATGGCACATTTTACAGAACCAATCTTCATATTCCTTTAATATGGAGTCCGCATAAATATTATCATTGCCATATTTAGGAGCTAGTAGACAATCACCGTAAATATCATCATAGTCATGACCTCCAGGAAGCTTAACCTGATCTGCTAGGGAGTAACTACCAATCTTCTCTGCATTTTCAAAACCGAAATTATTAAGGATTGAATTAGTCATTTCCTCAATTGTGTATTTTTTATCTTCATATACTAATTTTTTAAGGGCAACTAAAGAGTTGACCATATTAGTAGTACCACAACTTTCAATATTATAGGTGCCATTATATCTATATCCTAAATGACCAATATGGTGACCCGTATCCAAACAATCAGGCTTTAACATGGAACTAAATATGGACATGTTGTGTCTTCTCCAAATATCGTGTTGGACGTTATTAGTCGTAGTTAAACAATCACAAGTCATTTCATAGTAATTTTTAAATACTTTCCATAATTCTTCATAAGTATGAAGTTTTTTGTTGTGAGGTGGATACACTTGAATTCCTGTTCTATGGTCTTTACCATTAGAAAGGACTAATTCTAATACCTTAGGATTAGCTATAAAATGCACTCCTACGCTAGTAGGTTGACCAGCACCACCAGGAATGTGATAGTTTTTATTATTTAAATGGAGTTCCTTCCAGCAACATGGGGAGGTTTCTAAACATCCACCTATGGCAAAGGAACGAGCTTTACTTATGGTCATACCTTCAGGTCCATATTGGTCCATTATAAATTGAATTCCACCCTGATTATTCATCCATGCAGGATAACCAGTACCTGTCTTATCACATTCAATACATTTTAATAAGAATTCTTCTGGCAATTTTTCATCATATAATACGGATAGGGTAGGTTGTGGAGTGGCACAGGTAATTCCTGCTTCTACTATTAACATTTCAAGATCATTTGCAGCAGATACTCCATCCTTTGTAAGACCACCAAGACTTAGATTGTTAAAGGTATTACCAGATAAAACGCCTCCAACTACTCCCATGGAAGCAAAACAATCTATACAAGTCATTTTAACCCTATGAAGTTCTAATAATTCTAATACTTCATCTTCAGTAATCCTATCAGCTTCCATATCCTGTTCAAACCATGGATATAGTACTTGGCCTAATCTTCCTGGAGACAATCCAGATATGGCATCTTCATTTAAACAGGCAATATGTACTATATAAGTTAATTGAAGGGCCTCTCTGAAGGTACGAGGTTTATTATGGGCTATCCAATCTAAACAATTGAAAATTTCTTCATATTCATTCTTTTGAGTAGGATCTTCAGTTATATTAGAAAGTCTCTTAGCTTCTTTAGCATAGTTTAATATCCAGGTTTGAATTCCTTCTAAAACTAGTCTAACGGCTTCGTAGAAATATAGTCTGTCCATACCTACTAATCCATCTCCACCAGCTCGACCGGCCACTTCTCCTCGACAATCTTTAGCTATTTCTATAAGCTTGTCAAATCCATATTCAAGGGGATAATAGTAGTTTATAACTTCACGACCTTGAGGAAGTGTATATCCTGAATCAAACATACAAATGAGTGTACGCATGATATTTTCTTTCATTTTATATTCTGGAACCATCTGTTCATATTTGTGGCCCACATCATCTACAGATTTACCAACCCACATTTTAGCAAGCTTAACTAGTACGGGAACTTCTTCCTTTCTCATTCCAAATTTTCCTGCTATTGATACTATATTTCCAAAGCTCTCCGTAACATTTCCGCCTCCTGTACCAAATTTAGAAAGTTCGTCAGCACTTGTACTACCTCTTTCTAAAGCATCCTGGTAAAGTTCATCTTCTTTGGCAACGAAAAAACCTTCAGATAGCCAAGGCATAGGAAAAGAACCCCTATAGAAACTAGCCTTTTGCATTACTAATTTTTCACCAGGAAAGATTATTGGAGTCAAATGTGAGAAAGCACACTTTAAACTTTCAGCTCTTCTTACTACAGTCACTTCACCCTCAAGTTCGTTCCACTTTCTTGTATACCAATAAGGAAATTCTATATTAGCAGAAGATAAAGTATCATAATAAATATTTCTGAGTTTTTCTGCCCTTGGTGTTGGCTTTTTAACTATCTCCCTGTTTATCATTTCATTAGGAGCCTTTCCTCCCGATTGAAAGTTGATGGGTAGACCCTTCGCTGCTAAAATATCAGCTAATTTTTTTGTATTACCCATTTTTTAAACCCCCTTTACCTATTAAAAAAAATCTGCTCACCCAAAATTATTATATTCGAATAAAATTGGCTTATGCCATAAATGTGATTTTATTTAGATATTAGTTATTAAATAGACAACTTTGTGATTATTATCATTGTATTGATAAATTTCCTCATGTATAATTTATATAAAAATATTAAAAAGGCTGGGATAGTTCAAATGAAAATAGCAATAATTATTAGAAAAGAAACGGCAGATAGATGTACTGGTAAAGGTTGTATGAGGGCTTTTTTCAAAAAAGAAGATTCCTTTAAAAGATATGAAGGAATGGAAGATGTGGAACTTGTGGCATTCATGCACAGTGGTGGAGATTTGGAGTATAAGATAAATAAGTTAAAGGAATTAGGTGTAGATGTAATTCATGTTTCAACTTGTATGAGGGGAAAATATGAAAATTATGAAGGGTTAGTTCATGAACTTGCTAAAGATTTTGATGTTATAGGTTATACCCATGGTTCAGAGAATGGAAAAAGTAGAGATACTGTAAGTATAATAAGAGAAAAATAGGGTTCTAAAAGGATTTGTTGGTTAATATTAACTAATAATTCCTTTTTAGTTTATATATTAAAAGTTATACAGAAGGGGGATTGATCATGAAGTGTATAGAATGTGGGGGAAATATGAAGGGGCGAGGCTCAAGATTTAGTTGTGAAAAATGTCACATAGACTATGAAATAAAATTTAAGTGTGAGAAATGTGGATCAAAGCCTGATGAATTATCATCCTGTGCAGCTATTAATTATTTTTGTCCAACTTGTAAGGAATTAAAATCTAGAGAGAAAATGGATAAAGCGTTTATAAAAATATAGAATTATAAAAAAGTCCTAGTTAAATTTAACTAGGACTTTTTTATTTTTAGCGTTGCTCCTAAATTACATTAATATATCACCTATGTGTAACATACTAGGGAAAATTTGAATATAAATATATTATCAAATGAAAATGATTATCGAATGATAAAAGAGGAGGAAGAAATATGTGCGGAATTGCTGGATGGGTAAATTATGAAAGAAATATTAATAGTGAAATAAATATAATGGAAAATATGACAGAGATGCTTAAGAAGAGAGGACCTGACGATACTGGTTTTTATGTATCTAACAACGCATTATTAGGTCATAGACGTTTAGTAATTGTGGATCCAGAAGGTGGAAGACAACCAATGACAAGGCAACTAGGAGATAATAAATATACAATTGTATATAATGGTGAATTATACAATACAGAAGAAGTAAGAGAAAAATTAAAGGCAAAGGGACATAAATTTGAAGCATATTCGGATACGGAAGTTCTTTTGGTTTCTTATATGGAATGGGGGGCAGATTGTCTAAAGCATATTAATGGAATTTTTGCCTTTGGAGTATGGGATGAAAAAAATAAGAGTTTGTTTTTAGCTAGAGATCCCCTGGGAGTAAAGCCCTTATTTTATACTCAGAAAAATCATACATTAATCTTTGCTTCCGAGTTAAAAGCCCTATTAGAACATCCTATGGTAGAGCCTGTTATAGATAGGGAAGGGTTACTCGAAATTTTTGGACTTGGGCCTGCAAGATCATTGGGAAGTGGAGTTTTTAAATATATTAAGGAAATTCCTCCAGCCCACTATCTAGTATATAAGGATGAAACTTTCTTATTAAAAGAATATTGGAAATTAGAAGCTAAACCCCATGGGGAAGATATTAATACTACAGTTGATCACACAAGAAGTTTGCTAATAGATGCCATTGAAAGACAATTAGTATCTGATGTCCCCGTATGTACTTTTCTATCAGGAGGATTAGACTCTAGCGCCATATCAGCTATTGTGGCAAATTATTATAAAAGAAATAAAAAGGGTACATTAAATACTTTTTCAATTGAATATGAAGACAATGATAAATATTTTAAAGCCAATGAATATCAACCTAATTCAGATGATGTATGGGCAGGGAAAATGGCTCAATTTATTAATAGTAATCACCACAGTATAGTAATTGATAATTTACAGTTGGTATCAGCACTGAAAGATGCTGTTAATGCCAGTGATTTACCTGGTATGGCAGACATAGATTCATCTCTGTATCTTTTTTGCAAAGAAGTTAGAAAGAAATCAACGGTAGCCCTTTCGGGAGAATGTGCCGATGAAATATTTGGAGGATACCCCTGGTATAGACGAGAGGCTGACATAAATGCCAATACTTTTCCCTGGTCAAAGTATGTAAAGGAACGGAGAAATATTTTGGCCAAAGGACTAAAAAATTTGCCCCTAGAAGAGTATGTGGCTCAAAAATATGAAGACACTATAAAGCGAGTTCCTAAGCTGGAAGGTGAAACACAAGAGGAAGCTAGGATGAGAGAACTTTTTTATCTCAATATGAAATGGTTCATGGTGACCTTGTTAAATAGAAAAGATCGTATGAGTATGGCAAATAGTTTAGAAGTTAGAGTACCCTTTGCAGATTATAGACTTGTTGAATATGCATTTAATATTCCAAACAAAATGAAGTTTTGTGATGGAAGAGAGAAAGGTATTTTAAGAAGAGCATTAAAGGGAATTTTGCCAAGGGATATTATAGAAAGAAGAAAGAGCCCATATCCTAAAACACACCATTATATATATACAAAAGCTGTACAAAAATGGATGGGAGAAATTTTACAGGATAAAAATTCACCTATACTAGAAATTATAGATAGGGATAAAGTATATGACATTGTTAAAACAGGAGGGAAATCATTTAATAAACCATGGTTTGGTCAACTCATGACAGGGCCACAATTAATTGCATATTTAATTCAGATGGATACATGGATGAGGGAATATAAAGTGAAAATTATAGAATAATGGATCATTCCCCGTAATATTTATAAGTTAAAAGAGTTATGGGGGGATTATATGATTTGTCATGAGGGAATATCCTATCTGGATTCAGATGATGTATATTATTACTATTGTCACGTTAATAAGAATGAAATTGAGAAATATAGAAATAAGTGGTATAAGGTAAAATGTGTAATTAGACTTGGAAATATACCTGATCATATGAATATATATTTTATACCTCAGCCAAAATTAGAACACTTCTTAAAGAACAACCCAGAAAAACTATTAGATATTCAGCCTACATCATACGAAGAAATAAAAGAATTATTATTAAAATATAATGTACAAATTTGAAAAAATAAAAAAGTTCCTAGTGAAAAAAAATTCCTAGGAACTTTTTTCTATGTAATTGATAAGTAAAAGAAAAATAAATTGTATCGGTTAAGCAATGAAGAAAAACGATACAATAAAAAATAAAAAGGTACAATTTTGAAAAATGTATTGATAAAACCCTATGAATATGCAATAATATAAAACAAGAAGACGGATACAATACATAATATACCGATACAATATAAAGTTAAGGGGGAATTGTAATGGATACTAGATATGAATTGAATAAAAATCTTGCTCAAATGTTAAAGGGTGGAGTTATTATGGATGTAACAACTCCTGAAGAAGCAAAAATTGCTGAAGAAGCGGGTGCTTGTGCTGTTATGGCTCTTGAAAGAGTTCCTGCTGATATAAGAAAAGATGGTGGAGTTGCAAGAGCTTCAGATCCACAAATGATTAAAGGTATCAGGGAGGCTGTTTCTATTCCAGTTATGGCAAAAGTAAGAATAGGACATTTCGTGGAAGCTCAAATCTTAGAAGCTCTAAATGTTGACTATATTGATGAAAGTGAAGTTTTAACACCTGCTGATCCAACTCTACATATTGATAAAAAAGATTTTAAAGTTCCTTTTGTTTGTGGGGCTAAAAACCTAGGCGAAGCTCTAAGAAGAATTGGAGAAGGGGCTTCGATGATTAGAACTAAAGGTGAGCCTGGAACGGGAGATGTTATAGAAGCTGTTAAACATATGAGAATGATGAACTCTGAAATCAGAAGAATTCAAGGTTTATCAAAAGAAGAGCTAATGAATGCAGCTAAGGAATTACAAGCACCTATTCATTTAGTAGAATATGTTCATGAACATGGAGAACTTCCAGTTGTAAATTTTGCCGCTGGTGGTGTTGCTACTCCTGCTGATGCTGCAATGATGATACAACTTGGTTGTGACGGAGTATTCGTTGGTTCTGGAATTTTTAAATCTGGAGACCCAAGAAAAAGAGCTAGTGCTATAGTTAAAGCCGTTACAAACTTCAATGATGCAAAAATATTAGCTGAAGTATCTGAGGACCTTGGAGAAGCAATGGTTGGAATCAATGTGTACTCAATTGATGAAGAAGAAAAAATGGCTAATAGAGGATACTAAAATGAAAAATATTGGTGTTTTAGCACTTCAAGGTGCATTTAAAGAGCATATAAAGATAATTAAATCACTAGGTCACAATGGAATTGAGATAAGAAAAGTCCAACAACTAGACGATTTGGATGGAATTATTTTACCTGGTGGAGAAAGTACAGTAATGGGAAAATTACTTGATGATTATCAAATTAAAGAAGTATTAGTAGATAAAATCAAAAAGGGTTTACCTGTATGGGGAACATGCGCTGGAATGATTTTGCTTGCAAATGAACTGGATGGTCATGAAGATGCTCACTTAAAAGTTATGGACATTAAAGTGAAACGAAATGCATATGGTTCTCAACTAGAGAGCTTCGTCATCAAAGAAGTGATTAAAGGAGTATCGGAAAAGGAAATTCCTATGGTCTTTATTAGAGCTCCATACATTGTTCATATAGGTGAAAATGTTGAATTACTTCATATGGTTGATGGGAATATGGTAGCTGCACGTGAAGGTAATATGCTTGCAACTTCCTTTCATCCTGAACTTACAGATGATACTAATTTCCATAAATACTTTATTAATATGATAGATGAATATAAGTAAGCCGTAATTCTAAATGATATAAAGATTTATCAATTAGAAACCAGCTTTATGTGAACCTACAATTCTAAAAATTTTCAATATATTTTCCCTCATAGGCAAGTTGCTGTATAGGGAAAGCCTGAATTTGACAAATGTATAAAAGAAAAAACTTCGTCATTTTATAGGAAAAGTCCTTATTTTAAAGAAAAACTAAGGACTTTTTTTATATTTGAACAAAAACTATATATTATGGAGTGTAGGCATGTCCAGGGAGTGTTTGCTAGTTATACAAAAAGGTGTATAATTACCATGTTTGAAAAAATAACTTCGTGAGGATGGACAAATAATGTTTAAACCAAAACTTTTTACGTGTTTAAAATCATATTCAAAAGATCAGTTTTATAAGGACATAATAGCAGGAATTATAGTGGCTATTATAGCCATACCCCTATCAGTAGCATTAGGTATAGCATCAGGTGTAGGACCAGAACAAGGTCTTATTACTGCCACCATAGGAGGCTTTTTAGTATCCCTATTAGGAGGAAGCCGTGTTCAGGTTGCAGGACCTACGGGAGCATTTGTAGTTATCGTTTATGGAATAATAGAGAAATATGGTATAGAAGGATTAGCTATAGCTACCATAATGGGAGGGATGATCCTTGTTTTAATGGGATTTGCTAAATTAGGAAGTCTAATAAAGTTTATTCCATATCCTATTACTACAGGTTTTACTAGTGGTATAGCCGTAGTAATATTCTCTACCCAGATAAAGGACTTTTTAGGATTAAATATGGAAAAAGTTCCATCTGAGTTTATTGAAAAATGGTTAGCGTATATAGAAAACTTTTCTTCTCTAAACCTGTGGGCTCTATTACTTGGAGTTTTAACCATATGCATATTGATTATAGTTCCTAAGATAAATAAAAAAATACCAGGTGCACTAGTTGCAATTATAATAACTACTCTTATAGCCAATATATTTAAATTAGATGTGAATACTATAGGATTACAATTTGGAACTATCAAGTCTCAAGGGTTACATATAAGAGCCATGTCGGTAGACTTTAATACTATACAAATGTTATTTATGCCAGCTGTAGCTATTGCCCTATTAGGAGGAGTAGAATCTCTATTATCAGCAGTTGTAGCAGATGGTATGATAGGTGGGAATCATAGGTCTAATACAGAATTAATAGGCCAAGGAATTGCAAATGTATTTTCAGGTTTATTTGGAGGTATTCCAGTAACAGGTGCCATAGCAAGGACTTCTGCTAATGTTAAACTAGGGGGGCGTACACCTGTGGCTGGTATAGTTCATGCCCTAGTGGTATTTATAATTATGACTTTTTTTATGCCTCTATTTAGTTATGTACCTATGGCCACGTTAGCTGGAATTTTAATAATTGTAGCTTACAATATGGGAGAGTGGCATGGATTTACTAATTTACATAAGTATCCTAAAAGTGATGCATTTGTGTTTTTAACAACTTTCATATTAACAGTAATTATAGATTTAATAGTGGCAATAGAGGTGGGAATGGTATTGGCTTCGTTCCTATTTATGATAAGAATGGCTAGAATATCAAATACATCTTTAATTGTTCATTCAGAAAGTAGTTGGGGAGATGAGTTACGTATACCTAAGGATAAAATCTTTCAAGAACATGTAATGTATTATGAAATAGAAGGGCCCTTTTTCTTTGGAGCTGCGGATAAATTCATACAGGCCATAAAGGAGATACATTCCATGCCTAAAGTATTGATGTTAAGTTTAAAGGACGTACCAACTATAGATGCCACAGGATATTATGCATTAGAACAATTTTGTAATGAGTGTTTAAGAAGCAATACAGAACCTATATTTTTGAGTCTAAATGAAGAGCTAGAGACCAGATTAAATAAATATGGATTTATAGAGAAGGTAGGAGAGCATCGTTTCTATAAGAACTTAAATGAAGCAAAAAAGTATTTAAATCAATTAGAATTTAATAAAAATTAAATATATAAAAATAGACCCTTAGCTAAATCTAAGGGTCTATTTTTATAGGTATATATCCAATCTCATATTAACTTACTTCGGTCATATGAATAAAAAATATTTTAACTTTTCTCTCCGTTTAGATAGTCCTTACATTTTTGAATAAATATTTCCACATTTCTTTCTTCCGCAGCGATGGCTTCCCTTGAGGTTTGACCTCTTCCTAGTCTGTCACAGAGACAAAGTAGTGCCATATCATCTGGGTTCGTTTCGGCCACCATTCTCTTTATATTAGCAAAGGGTAGACTTTTTACAACAAAAAGAATCTGCATATGCCATCTCACCATTTTAGATACCATGTTAATAATATCTTCATCAGCACCTAACTCTTTTAAGAAATCTTGTGATAGCCTTTTTCCAAATTTGTCATGGTCATAGGCCGTAATCCTACCTTTTCTAATTTTTGTGGCAGGAACCTTCCCAAGATCATGTAGTAATGCTGCCCACATAAAAGCCTTTGGATTAGTACTGTTATCCTTTCTAATAGCTGCATTATCTACTACAAGCATAGTATGGTTCCAAACATTCCCTTCAGGATGATGTTTAGGGGACTGTTCTATTTTTTTTAAGTCACTTAGCATGGTAAATGGATATTTACTTAATGCTGGTTCTTCTTCAAATATCCTATTAAAATAATCAGAAGGTTTTTCATCTTCCATTAAATGTTTTTCAAAATCCTTATATATATTTTGTAGTTCATTCATATGTTTATTTACCCCCATAAGTAGTAATAGGAAAATTTATTATAATAGTTTTATTTTAATAAAGGGATAGAGTTTTTAAATTAAGAATATTGCCATGAACCATCTTCAGTACATACTAGTCTTGTGCCATCTGGTTTTTCAAGTGTTGACCCCACTCCATATTGGGAACCTTCGAAGGTACAATAAGCACCTTTAGTTCCTGCGGCAACATTTTTAGAAGTAATATTTATATTATTTTCAAGTTGTACCACATTTACAGTAGTGTCATTTTTAATTTTATTATTATCCATTTTAACATTCCTTTCATATTTTTTATGAAGATATATGAGAGTATATTATAAGTATGTGTAATTCTTTTTTTAAAATTCAATTTTAGAAATTGTAATATTTTAATAATCTTAGTAAGTGGGAAAAATAAATGTAATTTTAGTAAAATAAATAAAAGCCTTCACTAGGGTGAAGGCTAGATTTTTATTGATGTACAAAACTTGCACAATCTGTGCACTTGGGTCATGTGGCAGGCACTTTGTTTTTAATAATGTCAATATGATCAAGTGTACATTGATTAATAGTTTTAGCATGGTGTTTACATTCTGTTGCGCTGCATCCAATACTACTATTCGGCATAAATTCACCTCCAATGTATTTGTTAATATTATTAGAGTTTTAAAGAGCAAATATTCAATGGATTTATCTTATATAATTGAGAGAAGTTGCGAAAAATAAGACTGAAACAGATGATATAGGAAAAGGAGATAAGATGACAATTCTTAAAATAAACAATGTTAATAAATATTATAAAATAAGTAAAAAAGAAACATTTCAAGTGTTAAAAAATGTGAATTTGTCCTTCTATAAGGGTGAATTTGTATCAATAATAGGAGAATCAGGTAGTGGGAAATCTACACTAATGAACTTAATTGGAGGATTAGATTCAGATTTTCATGGAGATATTTTATTCCATGGTAAGTCAATTTCAAAATTTAAAGAAAAAGAATTAGATGCATATAGGAAAAATAATATAGGATTTATATTTCAAAGTTTCAATTTAATACCACATTTATCCGTATTAGACAATATAACTATTGCAATGACTTTATCTAATGCTTCAAAGGAAGAACAATTTAGTCGTGCTAAAGAATTATTAGAAGAAGTGGGATTAGAAGATCAAATTTATAAAAAACCTAATCAATTATCCGGTGGACAAAAGCAACGGGTGGCTATTGCCAGGGCATTGGCAAATGATCCAGATATAATATTGGCCGATGAACCAACGGGAGCCCTAGATTCTAAAACATCAGAGCAAATATTAGAATTATTACAAAAAATTGGGAAAAGGGGAAAATTAATTATTGCTGTTACTCACTCATCAAAAGTTGCAAATTTTGGTACTCGCATTGTATCTATTAGTGATGGTGAAATAATTAAGGACGATATTATAAAAGAAAAGATAGATCTAAAAGAAGAAAGAGCACATATTAAAAAAGGAAAACAAAATCTAAGCTTTTTCTCAGCAATTAAATTAGCTTTAAATAATATGAGGTTAAATACATGGCGAAATATTTTAATATCCTTTGGTGCATCTATTGGTATTACTAGTGTTATTATAATGTTAGCCCTAGGAAGTGGAGTAAAGTCATATATTCAGGGGGAAATCCAAGGGAACGTTGATCCTCTCATGATAGAAGTGACCAAACCAAGTAAAGAGGAAATGAGGGGGCCCATTACAGCGGGAAACCCATTCACTACAGAGGATATAAAAGAAATAGAAGGAATAGAAAATGCTAGGGAAATAGAAAAAAGTAGTACAATTTCCATGAAAACCAGGATAGAATACAAGGATAAAAGTAATGATGTATTAATACTTGAAACATTGACAAAATCCTTTGATGAATCAAGTGTTACATATGGACAAATGCCTAAACATGATGAAATTATAATTTCTAAGAATGTTGCCGAAAATTTAATGGAAGAAGGGGAACCTGTTAAAAATTTAGTTGGAACCACAGTAAAATTATTAATTGTGGAACAAAAGGATAATAAGCCGGTACAGATTGAGGAAGAATTTACTATTAGTGGCATAATGGAAACTAGTGGTCAAGGAATGATGGGTAATTTTACTTTAACCTATTTGAATTATGATGATTTAAACCAATTATATAGGGACAATGGAGTAGAGTTTGGACCAACAACCCTATATGTATATGGGACCAATGAAAAATATATTGCACATATAAAAGAAGAAATAAAGGAATTAGGTTATGAAGGTTCCAGGGAAGAGGCAATCTTAGAACAATTAATGGTGTATCTAAATATTGCTACAGCAGTATTGGCTGGTATAGCAGGCATTTCATTAATTGTATCAGGTATAATGATATTAGTAGTATTATATATTAGTGTCATTGAACGAACGAAAGAAATTGGAGTATTAAAAGCTATTGGTGCAAGAAGAAAGGATATTAAACGCATTTTCTTCTCAGAAGCTGCCTTGGTGGGAGTGATTGCTGGTTTAATTGGTGTTATTTGTGCTATTTTCATAGGAAACATTGGAAATGGAATTTTAAATAGGCAGTTTGGTGTAAAGTTAATAGAGGTTAAAATTGACTATATGATTTTGGGGTTATTAGTAAGTACTATTGTTAGTGTAGTAGCAGGTTTGAGTCCTGCAAGTAAAGCTGCAAAATTAGATCCAATACAGTCCTTGCGTCATGAGTAAAAAAGGCATACTTTTTTAAAGAGTCAGGGGAGGTTTGTCCACAACCCTTTAATTTTTTACTATACATAGTTTTGAAAGTTTATAATTGTATAGGAAGTATAAAATTCCTTCTGTTGGTAGATAAAAGATTAAATCTACTTAACAGAAGGAATAAATATTTTGAAAAATAAATTGTTTAAGAATTCTTAGTCTTCTTCAAATTTGAGCCAATCACTGGAATCAGGAGGAAAGGCTATGCATCCAATAGGAGCTAGTGGGTTTTGAATTAATGTGGTTCCTTTAAAGTCATGAGTGTGGAAGAACGTACATGAAGTAGTACCAATAATAGCATGAACGTGACCAATTATATTTCCGTCTCCATCTCTTATCAGTATTGCAGGTCCTGTTGTTACAGTAACTTCATGGAAATGATTAAAGAAAAAGTCTGTGTTGACGAATATTTGGTGCACATGTCCACCACCTGGAGTTGGTATTACAGATCCAGTTACCCCAGCTACTCGGTGATTGTGAAGCAATTTTGTTTTATCAAAGGGAGCTGCCAGCATGGTACTAAATAGAAATTCATGAACATGCTCTTGAAAGCTATCACATGTGTTTTTATCCTTTTCCACGTAAAAACCTCCTCTATTTTACTAAATAAATTAATATAGAATATAAAACAAGTTGTATACTTGTCTTTATTCTAATTTAAAATATGCAAAATAAAAGAGATTTGTTCTTTATAAAGAGGCTTTTTTTAAACTTTGTACATTTTACCCTAAAAATTCAGGATTTGTAGTATGATCTGAGCGAATAGCCTTTTGTAGAATGGTAAAATCAATTTCTTTACCGTCCATTTTAAGATCGCAAGGATATTGGGATCCACAATCTTCACACTCTATATATTCTTTAGAGTTAGTTTGTTCCCTATTATCAAATAAAAAGGGAAGAGGTTCTGTTTCCTCCTTTGAATTTTCACTATTATCTTTATTGAGTTTATAGCTGTACAAATAGGTCGCTTCACGTTTTGCTATAAAATCATTGCTCTTGCACTTGGGACATACTAAGGTCTTTGTTATGAACAAGATTATGACTTCCTTTCTATTTATTAGTATATAGACAGTATGCCACAATCATTAATTCATATACTATTTTGTCTGGAATAAAAAAATCTGACATCTGTAGAATTTAGATGTCAGATAAAAGTAGGATAGGGTTCTTTTGTTAGGTCTATACCTTTATAGTTATGCAAATTTTTCATCGGTACAAGAAGAATTGCTCCAACGGCCACATTTATCGCCCCAGTTAGAGATTAAAGTATCATCCTTATAGAATTTAACTACTTCACATAAATTTGGACAATGGTTGCACTCAAAGGTACTAACCGTATACTCACTATTAGCTATTTCAAAACCAGTGAAATTAGTACGTTTAGTTTTGGCCACTTCCTCTTTTGCAAGAAGGGCTACACCTACGGCTCCCATCACATGGTGATAGGGTGGAACTAGGATTTTTTCTCCTAGTAGTTCCTCAAAGGCTCGTACTATTCCCTTGTTAGCAGCTACTCCTCCTTGGAATACTATAGGTCCATTTAGAGTCTTACCCTTTCCAAGGTTATTTAAATAATTTCTGGCAAGGGCTTCGCAAAGACCATTTATTATATCTTCTTGATTATGTCCAAGTTGTTGTTTATGAATCATGTCTGATTCGGCAAAAACGGCACATCTACCTGCTATTCTAATCTTAGATTTTGAATTAAGAGCCATATGGCCAAAGTCTTCTATGGGGATTCCAAGTCTCTCTGCCTGTCTATCTAAGAAAGAACCTGTTCCGGCGGCACAAACCGTATTCATACCAAAGTCGTGTAATATGCCATCTCTTAATAGGATTATTTTTGAATCCTGACCTCCTATCTCTAGGATGGTATTTACATTTGGCACAAAGTGAATGGCAGCACGGGCATGGGCTGTAATTTCATTTTTCACCACATCGGAACCTACCATTATTCCACCTAAATTTCTACCGCTACCTGTAGTACCTACTCCAGAGACTTTTAACTCCTCAGTCATATTATCTTTTAGTTTCTTTAATCCATTTTTTATGGTATTTATGGGATTTCCTTGAGTTCTTATGTAAAGGGAATCTAAAACATTGTTTTTTTCGTCTATTAGGACTAGATTAGTACTAACAGAACCAATATCAATTCCAAGATATGCTTTTTTCATTTTTTAAATTATCCCTCCTGCTTGATAGAAGATCTATATAGGCTTCAAGCCTAGTTAAATAACCTGCTTCTCCTGTCATTTCATCTATTATTAAACTAAGTACTGGTATATTATATTTTTCTTGTACCTTAGGGAAAACACTCATGGAAACAATTTCAGGCATACAAGAAAAGGGCATTAGGTGTATTACACCATCTAAATTAGCCTGAGAATATAGGATGGAATTTCCAATGGTCTCTCTGCAATGGCCTCCTACTCCAGTAGATACAAAGGGTTTGGCCGCCTTTGTTACATGATTATCCTTAAATCCTAATGATCCTAAAACTACATGTTCCCAAAACCATTTTGAAATGGATAGAGATTTATGAACTTCCACTCCCATGGTGTTTAATTTCCTAAATAGGTCCAAGTTGGAAAAATTGTCAATTACAGTATAAATTTCTCCCACAACACCTATTTTTAGAGGATTAGCTTTTTTATTTAAATTAAAATCATTTAATTTATTTTTAGCAATTTTAACTTTTTTAAACATTTCTTTTGTACCATATGAATTTTCTAAATCAGTTTTTAATTCATCAAAAAATTCATGCAAGGGAAAATCACAATAGGGTGAATTTTTTAAAATCCAATCTTCTATATATTCTAATTCCCTGAGTACATTAACTGCTCTTAAAACAACTTTAGATATTTTAAGGGGATTTCTAAGAGGAGTAACACTATATACCCTATTGAGAAACTCACTATATTTTTTATCGGGAGATTCTAATAATACGAACTCCACCTCGTGGTTTAAATCCTTTAGTATTTCCTTTAGAACTTGGCTATAGAGACCAAATCTACAAGGTCCAAAGCTAGTAGTCATAATAACCGTATCTGCTCCTTGTTCTATGGACTCTATAATATTTCCCAAATTTAGTTTCATGGGAAGACACATGAGTTCAGGCGAATATCGTGTACCTAGTTCTAATGTTTTTTTACTACTCTTAGGTGGTATTACCACATCAACTTTTAAATCTTCCGCCATGGCCTTTACGGGTAAGTACATATTACCCATGTGAGGAAAAGTTAGTTTCATAATCTTGCCTCCATTTAATCATATCTATAAAAGCTTCAATCCTAGTATTTAATCCTGCTTCTCCCGTATGCTCATCTAAGTTGATTAACATAAATCCTTTGTTAGTATGTCTCCTTACTTTTCTTTCTATTATTTCTGAAATTACAGAATCAACTCCGCAACCAAAGGATGAGAGATATACTATACCCTTTATATTATCCATATCTAGGGCACATAGGGCAGAACCTAGGGTATGTCTAGCTAAGGTCCAAAAGATTTTTTTGTCCCTATCGAAATCAAGACCTTTAATGTGTTTAAAATCCATGTTATCTTGGGTAATCACCTGAAAACCAAAGGAATGGATTTTGTTTATTAAATTCATACTTAAATAATGATCATAAAGTATGTAACTATGTCCTAATACTAATATTTTTTCTGGTAATTCATTTTTAGTAAAACCTGTATAAGAGGAAGATTCTTCTAAGGGTAACATATTTAAGCTAAATTTATGTCTATAATCCTTTAAAGCATTTAAACCATCATTAAAAGCACTTTTTAAAAGTCTTTTATTGGAAGTTATGGGACTACCTATTTCATATACGGTTTTTAACAGATTGCTACGAGACTTATGGAAATCTACATTTGTATAAATGGTGGGTGGAAGTTCATCTATAGAACTTTTTACTAATTCTGGTACAGAACAGAATTTAGGACATATATATTCACCCTTACTTACACTAGTTAGTTTAGGTAAAAACAACATATCAACCTTATCCTTTAAGTTTAAAACGTGACCAAGATAAACTTTTAAGGGAAGGCAGGCTTCATCTATACAATGGAGTGTACCATCATCTAAAATTTGTTTATTAGTGGGATCAGAAAAAACAACATCAGCACCTAAGGACTCAAAAAATCCTTTCCAAAGGGGATGATACATGTAGTATCCTAATCCTCTAGGAATTCCAATTTTCATAAAACATATCACCTTTTTAAATTATTTTATACTTTTGTAGTATTAACATTTTTTAAAATTATAAACATAATTTACATTTTTAATTGTAATTTAATAGGCCTACTCAATGAGCCTAGATGGGAACTGGAAACTATAATATAACAATTGCCACAATGTTATGGCAAGAGTAGTAATTATTAGATTGAATCATAAATGATATTATGAATATAAGCAAAGGAAAAGCTTTTCTTAAAAGAAAGAGGTGACAGCATGGATAAAATAATAGTTAAAGATTTGATAAATTTATCATTAAGAGCAAAGGATAAGGAAAATGCTATAAAGGAAATGGCAAGTATGATGGAATCCTGCCAAAGATTAAATGACAAGGAAGAATATATAAGGGTAGTTATGGAGAGGGAAGGATTATCCACTACTGGAATAGGCTTTGGAGTAGGGATTCCCCATGGCAAAAGTAATTCGGTAAATATTCCTACTTTAGCCTTTGGTAGGTCTAGGGAAGGGATTGAGTGGCAGTCTCTAGATGATAAACCAGTTCATATGGTATTTTTAATTGGGGTTCCAGAGAGTTCAGCTTCAAATGAGCACTTAAGAATATTAGCCCTATTGTCTAGAAAATTAATGGATGAAAATTTTAGAAAAAATTTGATGGAAATTGAAAACGAGGATGAATTATTAAGTATTTTAGGAGAAGTATTTAAGCATATTGCAGCTTAGGATTTAGAGCGTATGAAAATATAAAAAATATTAAAGGAGGGTACTTATGAGTAATGAGTTAAAGAATTTAAGAACTTATCTGATGACAGGGGTTTCTTATATGATACCTATAGTTGTTATTGGTGGTGTTTTAATAGCCCTATCCATAGCCCTAAGTGGTGTAGAAGCTGGAACGGGAGCGAATGTAACAAATCCAATCTTATCTAAAATGTTAAATATAGGTGTAAAAGCCTTTGGACTTATGGTTCCTGTTTTAGCTGGATTTATTGCCTTTGGTATTGCAGAAAGGCCAGGTTTAGCACCAGGCCTCGTAGGTGGAGCACTGGCCAATGAAATAGGAGCAGGATTTTTAGGTGGAATCATAGCAGGATTTGTGGCTGGATATACGGCTAAATGGATTAAAACTTGGAAGGTTCCTACTCAATTAAGAGCAATTATGCCCATATTTGTTATACCACTTTTAGGATCACTAGTTGTGGGAACTGTCATGTATATAATAGGAGCGCCTATTAGTAGTTTAATGGAATCCATGACAAATGGATTAAAAAGCATGGGTACTTCTAATGCTGTAATATTAGCAATTATTATGGGTGCCATGATAGCCTTTGATATGGGAGGTCCAGTGAACAAGGTTGCATTCATGTTTGGTGCAGCTATGATAGGAGAAGGCGTATATACTGTAATGGGACCTGTGGCTGTAGCCATATGTATTCCTCCCCTTGCCATGGGAGTTGCAACTTTACTTAGTCCTAAAAAGTATTCTGAAGCTGAGAAAGAAGCTGGAAAGGGTGCCATTGCCATGGGCCTTATAGGAATTACAGAAGGTGCCATACCTTTTGCAGCAGCAGATCCTATAAGGGTTATTCCATCTATTGTAACAGGTTCTGCAATTGGAGCAGCCATTGCTGCCATGGGAAAGGTGGGAGACCATGCGCCCCATGGTGGACCAATAGTATTACCCGTAGTAGACAATAAGGTAATGTTCATGGTGGCCGTAATAGTTGGTGTAGCAGTAGCAGCCTTCATGGTAAATGCCCTTAAGAAGGAAGTTCAGGAAGAAATAATTGAAAATGATGATCCAGGAGAAATAGATATAGAATTTTAACATGATACCTGTGAAAGCAAACTAGGAAAACTTCTAGTTTGCTTAACAGGCCTTTAAATATAGTAGAGGGGAGATAAATTATGAAAATATTAGCAGTAACAGCTTGTCCAACAGGAATAGCACATACTTATATGTCAGCAGAGGCATTAGAAAAGGAATGTAAGGCTAGGGGATTTGAAGTAAAAGTAGAAACACAAGGATCCATAGGTGTGGAGAATAAAATAACGGAAGATGATTTAAAGGGAGCCCATGTAGTTATATTAACTAAGGATATGTCCATTAAGGGAAAAGAAAGATTTAAAGGAATTCCAACTGTAAATGTGGCCATAGGAGATTTAATAAAGAAGACTGGACCATTACTGGATAAAATAATTGACCATTTAAATAAGAATAAGTAGGGAGTGGAAGAATGTATAGTAATGAAGTTATAATAAAAAATAGTACGGGAATTCATGCCAGACCTGCCCAAATGTTAGTACAAGAAAGTGCTAAATATAAATCATCTATTAATATTTTAAAAGATGATGTAGTTTATAATGCTAAAAGTATAATGAATATTATGAGTATGGGAGCAATAAAGGGAGATAAAATAATTATTGAAGCCCAGGGAGAGGACGAGAAGTTAGCAGTTGAAGGTTTAATTAAGATTGTGGAAAATGGATTTGGAGAGTAATATAGTAGATAGAAAGTAAATAATTTAAGAGGCGGTACTCCGTCTCTTTTTATCCTATATAATATTATGGATTTTGTTTTTTAGTATGGAGGAAATCATATGAAAAGACTTATGGAAATGGCAAAGATATTACTTGAAAGTGAGAAACCCATAACTATAAAGGAAATAGCTAATGAATTAAACATATCTAATAAAACTGTACGAAATGATTTAAAAAAACTACAGGATTTTATAGAAAAGGAAGGGCTAAGACTTACGAAAAAGACAGGGGTAGGAACTAGTATAGAAGGCCCTGAAGATAATAAATTACAACTTTTAAGAACTGTAAAAAAGAGTGTGGATTATATACAACCCTATTCTCCAGGGGGCAGACAAAAATATATATTAAAAAAGTTATTTATGGATGGGGGAAATATGACTTCTTATGAATTGGCAGATGAACTATATGTTTCCACTGGAACCATACATAAGGATATTAAGGAAATAGAAAAATGGATAAATGACTTTAACTTAAAATTAGTTAAAAAAAGAAATTATGGAATTGAAATAATAGGTGAGGAAGATAATTATAGAAAAGCCATATCGGCCTTAATAGATCATATAAAGGAGACGGATGAAATAAAGGGCTTATTACAAGCCAATTATAAAGGGAGAATAGATGAAAAAACTTTATGCCAATTAAAGGCGTTGATTAATATAGATTATTTAAAACTAGAAGGCCTAGTAAGTCATGTGGAAGAACAATTAAATTTTAGATTTTCCCATGAAGCATATATTAGTTTAATAATACACATAGCCATATCTATTAAGAGAATTAAAAAGGGCTATGATATATTTTTATCTGAGAAAATATTAGAAAATATTAAGGATACAAAGGCCTTTTACTATGCAGAAAAAATGAGCTGTCATATGGAAAAGTATTTTAATGTTAAAATACCCACATCGGAAGTGGGATATATAACATTGCACATATTAGGGAGCAAAATGCATGGAAGGGATTTAGCCACACTTACTTTTGAGAGTGCTGAAGAGCTAGATTTGGCTGTGGAGATTGGAAAGGATATAACGAAAATAGCCAGTGAGGCCCTTCATATGAATTTAATAGAAGATCAGGTATTATTAAATGGACTCATATTACATTTACGTCCTACCATAAACAGGATAAAATATGGTCTAACCCTAAAAAACCCCATAATAGAAGAGATTAAAAGTAATTATCCAGATGTATTTGGAGTAGCGTGGATGTGTAGCCGTGTTTTCCAAAAATATTTAGATGTGAATATACCAGAGTCAGAAATAGGGTATATAGCCCTTCATTTAGGAGCTGCAGTAGAAAGAAATAGTCATAAGGTAAAGACCATAATAGTTTGTCATAGTGGCATAGGAACATCTCAATTGCTATCGGCACGATTTAAAAGGTGTTTTAAGGAAATAGATGTGATAGGAATATATTCTTCTGCTGGCCTAACTAAAGATATAATGGATGAAGCACAAATGATAATATCTACAGTACCTATAAAAGTAGATAGACCAGTAATATTAGTAAGTCCACTCTTTACTCAAATGGATGTAAAAAAAGTAGAAAAACATATAGACTCTATTCAGATGAGGATTAGGGGTGAAGAAGAGAAGGAATTCATATGTAAGGAAGTTTTCCATAGGAGCAAGAGATTTAATAATAGAAGTGAGATTATTGAAGAAATGTGTGAAAACCTAGAAAAAAAGGAGTATATAAAAAAGTCCTTCAAGGGTACAGTTTTAAAGAGGGAATCCTTAATGGCAACAGAAATAGGAAATTCCATAGCTATACCCCATGGAGAACCTAGTGAAGTGAAAAAATCATGTATTGCCTTAACAGTCTTAGAAGAGCCTGTAAAATGGGAATCTGAATGGGTAAAATATGTTTTTCTAATTTGTTTAGCTAAGAAGGATATATTTAAGACTAAAAATATTATCAAAAACTTATATAATAGGATGGATGATAAAGAATTTATAAATAGCCTAAATGGCCATATAGAAAGGGTTAAAACAAGTCTTAATAATTTAGAAAATACCATGTAAATATAATTTCGAAAGAAGGGGGCATTTCATGTATCCGTTAAAGTTTAAACCATATTATGTAGAAAAGGTTTGGGGTGGAGAGAAATTATCTTCATTTAAGATAGATGTACCAAAGGGAAATATAGGAGAAAGCTGGGAGTTATCCTATCATAAGGATCATATAAGTGAAATATGTAATGGTATATTTAAAGGAAAAAAACTAGATGAAATAATAGATTTAAAGAAAGAAAAACTATTGGGAACGGAAGTGAAAAGTCATAGGTTTCCCTTACTTATAAAGTTTTTAGATGCTCAACAGAAATTATCAGTTCAAGTCCATCCAGGAGATGACTATGCCCTAAAGAATGAGGATGACCTGGGTAAAACAGAAGTGTGGGTAATATTAGATGCAAAGGAAGATGCTAGGTTAGTATTAGGAACAGAAGAGGTAAATAGAGAAGAATTTAAAAGATCTATAGAAGAGGGGGATTTAGAAAAGTATCTTAAATATATACCTGTTAAAAAGGGTGAGATATACTTTATTAAAAGTGGATTAATCCATACAATGGAAGGAGTCTTAGTGGCAGAGATTCAACAAAATAGTAATGTTACCTATAGGGTATATGATTATAATAGGGGAAGGGAATTACATGTGGATAAAGCCCTAGATGTAATAGACTTTAACCTTGTGGGAAAAAATGCAAAGGGCCTTACCTTGAAAGAAGAAGGCTATGAAAAGACCTATTACTGTTATGATAAAAACTTTGTCCTTAAAAAATATGATGTAAAAGGGGTTTGTAAAGAAGAAAGTGACTTGGAAAGATTCTTCATATTTATGTGTATAGATGGGGACGGTAAAATAATATATACTGATGGAGAAGAAACAATAAAAACTGGAGAAACCTTATTAATACCAGCTTCCCTAGGGAAATATTCTTTAGAAGGTAGCATGAGTCTTTTAAAGACTTATGTTCCAAACCTAGAAAAGTTTGAAAAGGATATACTAAATAGGATTAAATATTAAAAAACTATAGGAAAATATCCTATAGTTTTTATAATTAAACGATTTTAGTTGTCCAATCTTCTATGTTCCATACATCTTCTACTATATCCATGTAGAATTCTGGCTCATGGGAAACTAGTAAAACAGTTCCCTTAAAGGCTTGAATAGCTCTTTTCAATTCTTCCTTAGCATCTACATCTAAGTGGTTAGTAGGCTCATCAAGTACAAGGAAGTTAATGTCCCTAAGCATTATTTTACAAAGTCTTACTTTAGCAGCTTCACCACCACTTAATACCTTCATTTGACTAGTAATATGATCATTTGTAAGACCGCATTTAGCTAAGGCTTGTCTTACTTCAAAGTTTGACATACTAGGATAAGTATTCCAAATCTCATCTATAGCAGTATTTGAATTATCCCTTGAAGATTCTTGTTCGAAATATCCAATCTCTAAATAATCTCCTAATTCAACTTTACCGTCAAAGGGTTTTATTTTTCCTATTAAAGTCTTAAGTAGTGTAGACTTTCCAAGACCATTAACTCCTTTTAATGCGATCTTTTTACCACGTATTAATTGAACGTTTAAAGGACTTGTTAAGGCTTCATCATATCCTAAAACTAGATCGTTAGCTTCAAATACAATCTTTGAAGGAACTCTAGCCTCATTAAATCTAAATTCAGGCTTTACTTTATCTCTAGGTCTTTCTATTTTAACCATCTTATCTAATTTTTTCTGCCTACTTTTAGCCATGTTTGTAGTAGCTACTCTAGCTTTATTTTTAGCTATGAAAGTTTCTAAGTGTTTGATTTCCTTTTGTTGTTTTACAAAGGCTTGTTCTACTTGTCTTTTCTTTAAATTGTACATATTTTGGAAGTCGTCATAGTTCCCCTTATACCTGGTAATACTTCCATTTTCCATATGATATATAACTGTGGATACGGAATTTACAAAGGCAATATCATGGGATACTAAAATGAAACTGTTCTCATAATTTTGTAAATAATTCTTTAACCATTCAATATGATCCTCATCTAAATAGTTAGTAGGCTCATCTAGGATTAATATGGTAGGACTTTCTAATAATAATTTAGTAAGTAAAACTTTAGTCCTTTGTCCACCACTTAGTTGAGATACATCCTTATCAAGACCAATATCTCTAAGTCCTAATCCATTTGCAACCTCATCTATTTTAGAATCTATGGCATAAAATCCACTTAATTCTAAAGTATCCTGGATAGTAGAAGTTTCTTCCATAAGCTTTGCCATTTCTTCATCAGTAGCACTACCCATTTTGTCATACATTTCAAGCATGTCCTTTTCTAATTGGAACATACCGTCAAAGGCAGTTCTTAATACGTCTCTTATGGACTTTCCCTTTTCAAGTACTGTGTGCTGATCTAAATATCCAACACTTACTTTGTTAGCCCAACGAATAGTTCCCTCGTCTGGCATTAATTTTTTTGTAATTATATTTAAGAAAGTAGATTTCCCTTCTCCATTTGCACCTACTAAGGTAATGTGTTCTCCCTTTTTTAATCTAAAGGTTACATCTTCTAGTATGACTCTTGAACCAAATCCGTGATTTACATTTTCTACTAATAACATTTAAACACCTCATTAAATATAGTCCATATAATTTTATAAAAAATCTTGCATAATTTCAAATGGAAAATAGAGAAACTTTTAAAAGTTTCTCTATTTTTGTAAATATATGCAATTGACTAAAAGCTTTGTAAATCCTTGTTTTTAATGTCACATATTAACATATTTATTTTCTGTAATATGTCTAACTTCTATATTATTATCTAATAGGGCTGATTCAAAGGTGAAAGTACAACCTAGTATAAAGAACTTAAAAAATAAAGTTTATATTTTTGTAACCATAGACAATCTTATTAAATAGGATATAGTATGAGATAATTGTAGGGGATGGGTGATATATGATTGGTGATATCAAAATAAAGGTGGAGGCCTACAAGGGTGTGATCGGAGAATACAGAGAAGAAAGGGAGAAACTAATAAAGACACTCTCAGAAAAAAAGAAAGAATATTATGTACTAGAGATTAGAAAGAGGATAGAAGAAGCTATAAGTGGTAGTGATAGATTAGAGAAAGTATCTGAGGAGTATAAGCATATTAGAGATGAAGTATCTAAAATAGAAAATCATATTGATGAACTTGGAAAGGTTATTAAATCTATTGAAAAGGAATTAAACGGTATACAAAAATTTATTTAAAGGGGAGAAAAAGCTACCCTTTATTTTTTTTTTCGTTGAAAAATCAAATAACATAGGAAATAAAATATTATTAAGCTTAATCCAGCAATTAGTCCAGAACCTTGTCCTGGAACTAAAGGCATACTTACTATAATTACTATTAAAGCTATTATGGCTATCCATGAAGTATAAGGATACCAAGGGAGTTGACAGTTACCGGTAGGTGGACAACCCTTTAACTTTCTGAATTTATTATGAGTTAAAACTATTACTAAATAAGTAAATAGTAATGAAAAACCTCCAGAGCTAAGTGAAGAATAATTTTAGTTTAAATATACATTAGTATTCACATAAAGGTGGTTTTGTATTCTAATAAAAAAGATAGAAGTAAGTATCTGTCAATATAGAGAGAATATATGCAATATGTGAACAAATGTGTTTCGTTGCTATAAAATTTAGAATTTATGAAGGAAATATAAAAAAAAAGTCGAATATTATTTAGTGTGATTTTTTTCGATTAACTTTTAAATTTTCTTGATGAAGAGGGGAAAGAAAATATGGAGAACTTAAATATAGAACAATTAATATTACATATACAGGAATTTATAAACAGTATCCCAGAGGTTATATCATCTAAGGTTGTATTAGATGATGAAAAGGAGCATATTGTTGAATTACATATATTGGCTACTAATAAAAGAAATGCCAAGCAAATATCTAGGGATATACAATCCACATTAATGGCTAAATTTAACATCAAAATAGATCACAAGAAAATAAGTATAGCCCAAATAGACACTAAGGAAGATGAAGAATTAAATTCTAGATTAGAAGTTGGGTCTATAGCCTACTCTGTAGAAGGAAATTTAGTAGAAATAAAAGTTGTCCTTAAAAAGGGTGAAGAGGAAAGTTTGAGCGTAGCAAGTGGTACTAATGCTACTAGAAATGTATATAGGTTAGTGGCACAAGCCACATTAAATTGCGTCCATGAATTTTTAGGTGTGGACAATGTGTTTATAGTTGAGGATATAGAAAAGTCAATTTTAGCTAAAAAAGAAATTATAAATGTGGCAATTACATTTATATCTGATAGGGGAGAGGACTTACTAGTAGGTTCTTCTATGGTGAGAAAAAATGAGTATGAGGCAGTAATAAAAGCCACATTAGATGCCATAAATAGAAAAGTAGGAAAGTTTTAAATTATGCTTATATTTTAGGTCGGCATATTTAGATGAAATACTTATACATATGAATAGCGAAGCGAATATAGGCCTGTGAAGTTAGCGTAGCCGCAGAGTATCTGTGCAAAGGGGGCCATATCCGTGAAAAACAGAGTATTAGTGTTATTAATGTCTTTATTATCATTAGTATTAGCTGGTGGAGCAAGCTTCAGCTGGAGATAATTTAATTTTACCGACCTAAAATTATATAAAGGAGATAAAAATGAAGGAGTTACCAACAAGGCTAAAATTATATGTGATTTTCATAAGCGTCTTAGGACTTGTATCATTATACTTTAGTGTCAATTCAATTACTGTTGATATATTGCCTAAAGTTATTTTTTTTATTGCTTTAGGTATAATAGCAGAATCTCTAGCAATAAAGGTTAATGGAACAATCGCGATTTCGGTGGGATTTGGAATTGGGTTAGCGTCTATGTTAATATTTCAATCTAATATAGTGGTGATAATCGGATTTTTATCTATGCTTTTATTTATAGAAAAAGATAAGGGGAAAATATATTGTATTTTAAATACTCCGCTGTATAAGAGGATATTTAATGGATCAGCATATTCTATATCATTACTTGTTGCTACTTGGATATACATATATATAAATAGTTTTGTATCTAATGTCAGGATTGCTGATTTTAATATAATAGGAATAATAATGGCTGTAACAGGCTATTTGATTATAAATGTATCAATTTTTACGTGTTTAATGTCTATACTAGAGAATAAACCTCCTACTATATTTGCTAAGGAGAGTTTGTGGGTTGTATTTAATCTTATAGCAATATCTCCATTAGGGATTTTTATAGCTGTTGTCTATAATTCTTACGGCATGTTTGGAGTAATATTATTCTTCGGTCCATTATTGTTGGCAAGACATTCATTTCAACTTTATATAAACATGAAACACATGTATATGGAAACTATTAAGTCCTTATCTAATGCCATGGAGGCAAAGGACGAGTATACTAATGGCCATTCCTACAGGGTTGCAGATTATGCCACTAGTATAGCTAAATGTATGGGTCTTAATAGTAGCAAAGTGGAAAAAATAAGAATAGCAGCCATATTGCACGACATAGGTAAAATTGGAATACCAGATAATATACTAAATAAATGTGGAAAATTAGATTATGAAGAATATATAGAGATACAAAAACATCCATTTATAGGGTGCAAAATCCTATCAGAAGTAGATAGTTTAGCCGAGGTGGCAAGGATAGTTAAACATCACCATGAAAGATATGATGGAAAGGGTTATCCTGATGGTATTGGAGGAGATGAGATTCCCATAGAATCTTATATATTAGCTGTGGCAGATGCCTTTGATGCTATGACATCAGATAGACCATATAGAAAAGCAATGGACAAATTAAAAGCATTAAGTATTGTAGAAGAAGAATCGGGAACACAGTTCCATCCAAAAGTGGTAGAAGCTTTTGTAAAATATTCAAATAACTTTAAGGTGGAAAATGTATGATAGTAGAAGCAGTACTAGTTCCCTTAGCAATAGGGAAAATACGAGGGGGCAAGTTTAAAAACTTAGAAAAGGTTTATATTGAAAAGTGGTATTTATTAGTTTTAAGTGCTCTTATAGAAACTATAGCATCTTTTATACGAATGAGACAAATAGAACCTTTGTGGCAATTTTTAGATAAAAATATAATACTTATAGATATAATAATATATTCCCTCATAATAATGACCATTTATGCTAATAGAAACAAAAGGGGATTTAAATTAATATTAATAGGAGTAATATTAAATGGATTAGTAATATTTGCAAACAATGGGAAAATGCCTGTGGATGTGAGCTCTATAAAGGAAATGATTTCCCGGGAAAGTCTTAACTTATTAAATGATGGAAAAGATTTAGTCCATACTGCAACAGGACCTAATACTAAATTAGAATTTTTAGCAGATATTTTACATTTAAAAAAGCCTTATCCATTTCCTAAAATATTGAGTCTAGGAGATATATTTATGATAGGGGGGACATTTTTATTTATACAGGATAAAATGATTATAGAAAGTGACTAATTTAGTCACTTTTTTACTTAGTAGGAGATTATAGGAAAAAATATAAAGGACTAAATGACGAAAAGTACAAATTTAGGCAAAAATATATAAAATAGGACTTATTTCTGTGGATATAATAATAGAAATGTGGTAAAATAATAAAGTCTTTAGGGTAGACAAATCTAGAACAAAATATATAGCAAGTATATGACTGGGATGCTAAGCAATAGGCATCCTCTTTTTTTTTGCAAGAAAAACAAGAATTACAAAATGCTATAAGTAAATTTTAAATATAGACAATGGGGCCAAAAGGGCCTCTTTTTTTACGAAAAAAGAAAGGATTCAGGACAAATGAACTATCCGTGATGCACCCTAGAAATTGGAAAGTTATTATGATAATATAAAGATGCCAAAATAAAAACACAGTTCTGGTTGGTAGTCCAGACCTACACTCACGTGTAGCAGTAACCTTCCCCCTTTGGGTCGTCCGTTTTTGGTAAGTAAATATTTCAAAGGGGATGACATTATGAATATGGTAAAATCAAGGTTTAATGTGTTATTTGAAAATGGCTTTTGGGTTGGGTATTTAGAGGTCTTTTACAATGAACGATATCAAGTATCCAGGCATGTATTTGGGCCAGAGCCTACAGAACCGGAAGTCTTTGAATTTATTCTTAACAATCATTATTCTAGGATGAGGCTATCTAAAGGCTTGAAAGAAAAATCAAAGAAAGACCCAGGAAAGATAAATCCCAAGAGACGACAAAGGGAAGTGTCAAAAGAACGGAAGAAAAAAAGTCCATGTACAAAGGCACAGGAAGCCCTGAAAATCCATATGGAAGAAGTCAAAAAAGTTAGTAAGAAAAAGAAAAGAGAAAAAAGAGAAAAAGAAAAAGAAGAAAAATATTTAAAAAAACAATTAAAGAAAAAAGAGAAGAAAAAAGGACATTAGGGAAGGCATATGCCTTCCCTAATGTTTTGGGGTAAATTTCTTATTTGATTATAATCATTAACTGTCCCTATTCAAAGGCATTCATATACATTTGCTTAATCTCGCTAATAAGAGGGTATCTTGGGTTTGCTCCTGTACATTGGTCGTCAAAGGCTTGCTCGCTCATTGAATCCAATGATGCATAGAACTTATGCTTAGATACACCAGCTTCATTAATAGATTTTGGAATACCTACTTGAACTTTTAGTTTATCAATGGCTTTAATTAATAATTCAACCTTTTCATCATCATTATTACCACCCAATTGTAGATAATCAGCAATTCTTGCATATCTCCATTTAGCATTTGGGTATTTGTATTGTGGGAATGCCGTTTGTTTTCTTGGATTATCTACTGCGTTAAATCTAATTACTTCATTTATTAAAAGACCATTAGCCACACCATGAGGAACATGATGAGTAGAACCTAATTTATGGGCCATAGAGTGACAAACACCTAGGAATGCATTTGCAAAGGCCATACCAGCCACGGTAGATGCATGGGCCATTTTTTCGCGTGCCTTAATATTAATAGTTCCTTCATTATAAGCATCTGGTAGATATTTAAATATTAATCTAATGGCCTCTAGGGCTAATCCATTTGTGTATTCAGAAGCAAGTACTGATACGTAAGCTTCTAGGGCATGGGTCAATGCATCTATACCAGAAGCAGCAGTTAATCCCTTTGGCATATTCATCATTAATTCTGCATCAACTATGGCCATATCCGGTGTTAGTTCATAATCGGCAAGTGGGTATTTAACTCCTGAGTTTTCATCTGTAATAACTGCAAATGGAGTTACTTCAGAACCAGTACCAGCTGTTGTTGGTACTGCCACCATCATGGCTTTTTCACCTAGTGTAGGGAATTTATATACTCTTTTTCTAATATCCATAAATCTCATGGCTAAATCTTCAAATTTAACTTCTGGATGTTCATACATTACCCACATGATTTTAGCTGCATCCATAGGAGAACCTCCACCTAGGGCAATGATAGTATCAGGTTCAAAGCTCTTCATTTCATCAGCACCCTTTTTAGCAGTAGCTAATGTAGGGTCTGGTTCCACATCAAAGAATACTTTAAAGTCAATACCAATCTCATCTAATATATGAGTTACTTTATCTACGAAGCCTAATTCATATAGAACCTTATCCGTAACTATAAAGGCCTTTTTCTTATTCATATCTTTTAATTCTTTTAAGGCAACTCCCAATGAACCATATTTGAAGTATACTTTTTCTGGAACTCTAAACCAAAGCATATTTTCTCTCCTCTCAGCTACACTTTTTATGTTAATTAAGTGTTTAACCCCTACGTTTTCAGATACGGAGTTTCCACCCCATGATCCACAACCTAGTGTTAGAGAAGGAGCAAGTTTAAAGTTATATATATCTCCTATAGCTCCTTGAGAAGCTGGCATATTTATAATAGTTCTACCAGTTTTCATGGCTGCACCGAATTTTTCTATCTTTTCCTTTTCTTTAACTTGATCCACATATAATACGGAAGTGTGACCAAATCCACCAAGTTCTACTAACCTAGCAGCTTTTTTAACTCCCTCATCAAAGGTCTTAACTCTATACATTCCTAAAACAGGAGATAATTTTTCATGGGAGAATGGTTCTTCTAATTCTACAGACTCTACTTCGCCGATTAATATCTTAGTTTGTTTTGGAACTTCAACTCCTGCCATTTTAGCTATTGTATAAGCTGATTGTCCAACTATATTAGCATTTAATGAACCATTTATTAATATTACTTTTCTAACCTTATCTATTTCAGCCTTATTTAAGATATAAGCTCCCCTATCAGCAAATTCCTTTTTAACTTCATCATAGACCTTATCTAGTACAAGGACTGATTGTTCAGATGCACAAATAACTCCGTTGTCAAAACTCTTAGATAACAATATGGAGTTTACAGCCATCTTGATATGAGCCGTATCATCTATAACAGCTGGTGTATTACCCGCCCCAACACCGATTGCTGGTTTACCTGATGAGTAAGCAGCCTTTACCATTCCAGGGCCACCTGTTGCTAGGATCATGTCAGCTTCTTTCATTACTAATTGAGATAATTCTAATGATGGTTCATCTATCCAACCCATAATTCCCTTAGGAGCACCAGCTGTAACAGCTGCATCTAGAACTATTTTAACAGCTTCTATTGTGGACTTTTTAGCCCTTGGGTGTGGAGAGAATATGATACCATTTCTAGTTTTTAAAGAAATTAATGCTTTAAATATAGCAGTAGATGTAGGGTTAGTAGTAGGGACTACTGCTGCAATAACTCCTATTGGTTCTGCTACCTTTGTAATTCCAAAGGAACTATCCTTTTCAATAACTCCACAAGTCTTTTCGTCTTTATACTTATTATATATATATTCAGAAGCAAAGTGGTTTTTAATAACCTTGTCTTCAACAATACCCATTCCCGTTTCTTCTACTGCCATCTTAGCTAATTTAATTCTTGAGTTATTAGCTGCAATGGCAGCGGATCTAAATATTTCGTCTACTTGCTCTTGAGTGAATTTACTAAATTCCCTTTGAGCTTTCCTTACTTCCTCAAATCTTTTTAATAATTCTTCTGGTTTTGTCACTTTCATGATTAACACCTCTCTTAAAAGTTTGTTATATTTTTAACTAATGATTTGTAAAAAAAATTCACTATTATTATTTTTAAGTATTAAGTTGTTGTTTGCTTGGTACGTGTTAATAATATCACAATCTATTTTCTTGCACAAGTGCTTAAATAGAATTTTTTTATGAAAAATCATATAATAATCTATGATTAATCTGTAAGAAAGGTGATGAGAAGAAAATATTATCCATGAATTGGTGTTTAAAAATTAACGTTTATTTTTTAACAAAAGTTACTTTGAACATGGGAGAGGTGTATTAAATGAATGTACAGTTCCAAATTATTTGACATAGATTGGGTTAAAATATATAATTACTTAAAATTATTTAGGTGGAGGATAAAATGAAACTAAAAGGGAAGTATACGAATGCTAAAATATTTGCAGACAGGATAGATGATAAGGCTTTTAGTCAAATTGAGAATTTATTAAACCATAAGGCTTTTGAAAATGTAAAGGTTAGGATCATGCCAGATGTTCATGCTGGTATGGGATGTGTTATAGGATTTACGGCAAATTTAGGGGATAAGGTAATTCCTAATTTAGTAGGGGTAGATATTGGTTGCGGTATGGAGGTTACTAAATTAGGAAGAATAAATATAGATTTTGAAAAATTAGATAATATGATTAGAAAAGAAATTCCAAGTGGATTTAGTATCCATAAAAAAGCTCCCATGAGATACGACAAGGATTGGAGTGATAGGTTAAGAAGTATTTCTAATAAAACTAAATCGGATTTTAATAGACATATATGTTCCATAGGGACCCTAGGCGGTGGTAATCACTTTATTGAGATTAATGAAGGTAAGGATAAAGAAAAGTATTTAGTAATTCATTCAGGCAGTAGAAATTTAGGAAATGTCATAGCTAAATACCATCAAAATAAGGCCATAAATTATTGTGAAGAAATGAAAAATAAGAATAGTGTGTATGATGTGACTAAGGATTTGGCATTCTTAGAGAATGAAGATAGATTAGAATATATAGAAGATATGAACTTTGCTCAAGAATTTGCAGAATTAAATAGAAAGGTCATATCTAAAAAAATATGTGAGTTTTTAAATATAGATTATGATAGTGCTGAAAAATTCACTACCATACACAACTATGTTAATATGAAAGATTTTATTATTAGAAAGGGAGCCATATGTGCCAATAAAGATGAAGTGGTTATAATTCCTATGAATATGAGAGATGGGTCCATTATAGGAATAGGACAGGGCAATGAAGACTGGAACAATTCTGCTCCCCATGGAGCTGGAAGGATCTTATCTAGAAAGGCTGCTAAAGATAAATTATGTATTAATGAATATAAAAAATCTATGGAAGGGATATGGAGTAGTTCCGTATCAAAATCCACATTAGATGAAAGTCCTATGGCCTATAAACCTATGGATGAGGTTAAAAAGCATATGAAAGATACTCTACACATATTAGATCATATAAAACCTTTATATAATTTCAAAGCAAAATAGAAATGAAGGGATGGTTATTTATCTTATTTAATAACAATCCCTATTTTGGTTATATGAAGAAAAAATGTAATATTTATATTTAATTACATAAGATAATGTGGGAAAAATAACATATAGGAAACATTCATATAACATTTACTTTACAAAGATAAGTTAAAATGAAATTACAACACAAGCTTTTTTCTCACTTTACTCTAGGGGACGGTCACTTAGAAAATTCTACTGACTGGTACTATAACAACTGAAAAAACCGTCCCCAATATAATACAGATAGGAGATAGGGCATGAAAAATATTATAGATCATCATGTACACACAGATTTTTCTGCAGATTCTACTACACCACCAGAAGAAATAATTCATAAGGCAAAATCTTTAAATTTAAGTGGGGTCATGTTTACAGATCATGTGGATTATGATTATCCAGATGAAAATATTAATTTTGGAATAGATTATAGTTTATATATGAAAAAATTAGAAGATTTGAGAAAAGAACATCAAAATATGAAAATACTAATGGGTGTGGAAATTGGGTATCAACCTCATATTCATCATAAGTTAAATGAACTTTTAAATAACTATCCCTTTGATTTTGTAATAGCATCATTACATACCTGTGATGGAAATGACTTTTACAGGGGAGATTTCTTTAAAGGAAGGACAAAGGAAGAAAGTTACAGGAAGTACTTTGAAGGACTATTACACTTAGTTAAAAATTATGATAACTATGATGTTTTAGGACATTTTGATTTCATAATCAGATATGTACCCTATGAAGAAAAGAAAATAAACTATGAGGATTTCAAAGATATAATAGATGAAATTCTAATGGAAGTAATAAAGAAAAATAAGGGAATTGAAGTAAATACATCTGGTATTAGATACAATTTAGAGGAAGTCCATCCAAGTAGGGAAATACTAAAAAGATATTTAGAACTTGGAGGGGAAATAGTTACAATAGGGTCAGATGCCCATTATTCTGAGGATTTGTGCAGAGACTTTGATTATGCCATAAACTTACTTAAGGAACTTGGTTATAAGAGAATAACTTTATTTGAAAAAAGAAAACCTAACTTCATAGATATTTAATTTTAGCCAAGTGGAAATTTATTTCCACTATTTTTAGTTAGGAGGTTTTATGGATATAACATGTTTTAATGATAAACTCTGGGATTTAATAGATGACCATGTGGAATGTGAGGTCATAACAAAAGGGTTTAAGTCTATAGAAGGACCTGCTTGGGACAAGGCAAATAATAGGTTATTATTTAATGACGCAACTGGAGAAAAGTTATATGAATGGACCTGCCAAGGTGGAACAAAGGTCATTAGAGAACAAAACCATATGGCCAATGGAAATGCCATAGATGAAAAGGGAAACATTATAAGTTGTGAACATAAAACTAGCAGACTAGTTAAAATAGATAAAATTGGAAATGAGGAAGTGTTAGCATCCCATTATGATAAATTGGGATTAAACAGTCCTACTGATGTGGTAATAAAAAGTGATGGAGCCATATATTTTACTGATCCTAACTTGGGAAGAACTAAAAAAAATGGAAGTAAAGGCATACAAGAATTGTTTTTTCAAGGCATATACAAATATGATCCTAAAAGGAAAAAACTAGATTTATTAATAGATAACTTAAAAAATCCAAATGGCATAGTGTTTTCTAAGGATGAATCTAAATTATTTGTAAGTGATACTAATGATAAATCCATATGGAGATATAAGGTAGATAAAAAGGGTGATTTAACTTACGGAGAAGAATGGGTTACCCTAGATGAAAAAGATATAGATTCTCTTCATGGATTAGAGATAAATGATAGACAAGATTTAATATGTGCCACCACAAGGGGCCTCTTAATATTTGATAGGAATGGAAAAAAACTAGGTCTTATTAAATTAACAGGAAAGCCTACTAATATGGCCTTTGGAGATGGCCACATGAAAAGCCTTTACATTACTCTATGTGATAGATTATGTAAAATAAATATGAAAATTGGAAAAAAGCACATGTATAATTAATACATGTGCTCAATTTTTTACTTACCAGGAAATTATAAATTCTCAAAAGGATGGATAAGTAAAAAATGAAGGGGGTGTGGGGGAAGGATTCCCCTGCCTCTTTAAAGGAGGGTGCTCAGATTGCGAGAGCAATCGTCGAAGGGAACCATAGGGTTCCATAGCGAAGCATACACAGTATGCATATTTTGTGTTATATTGAATCATATGGTAAATAAAGGGGTGAAGTAAGTTATGAAGGATAGATTTAAATATATATTATTAACTATTATAATCATAATACTAGGTTTATTATCTAGAAAATACACCAATATATTTCCACTATATATTGGTGATATATTGTGGGCAACTATGGTTTATTTCATATTTAGAGCTTTGTTTATAAACAATACACACAAGAACATATTCTTATACACATTAGTATTTTCATATACTATAGAGTTATCCCAACTATATAAGAGTCCTTGGATAAATAATATAAGGAGTATTAGATTATTTGGTTTAATACTAGGGTATGGATTTTTATGGAGTGATCTTGTGTACTATACTATAGGAGCTGTCATAGGTTTTTTAATAGATTACTTTATAGTAAAGAAAAGAAGCTAAATGAATTTTACCTTGTTTTATAACAAATAGTCAATTAAACTAAAATAAAAGGCCAACACCTCAAAAGGTAGTTGGTATTTTTATGAGTGGAATAATTATAATATGAAATATGGAGAGATATAATATGGATTACAAAAGTATATATGAAAAGGCCTATGAACTAATGGATGTACAATTAATAGACGGAGACTGCGGAAAACTGTGTAACCATCATTGTTGTAGAACATATGATGGAGAGGAAAAGATGGGAATATATTTAATGCCCTATGAATATGAAAGTATGCTGCGAAATAGTGAATTTAGTGAAAACTTAAAAGTAGAAAGACATACTAGTTTTGAATATGACATACCCCATAATATAGGATATGTTCACTATATTTATTGCGAAGATGAATTTGGATGCTTTAGACATTTAAGGCCTATTCAATGTAGAACCTATCCCTTTGAGCCCCATATGGAAAAGGGAAAACTATATTTAATAATAGAAAAGGACCAAATTCACAATTGTCCCTTAATAGATAAAATGGACCAATGGAGAGAAGAGTTCATAAGAAGAATATATTTAGGGTGGAAAGAGTTAATAAAAATAAAGAAAGTTAGGCTTATGGTTGAATTTGACAGTAAACAAAGGTATGATAGTAATAACATAAAAATAAAATTATCAGAGTCAGACATATTAATCTAAAGAGGGAGTGTTAATATGAGTAGTGTCATAGGATTACTCTTAGGAGCTTTTGTTGGATATGTAATATGGATGTTAATTGGTTCATCCTATAGGGTAGAAGGGGATATCTTAAAAGTTAGGGGCGGCCTAAGGAAATATGAGATTCCAATTCATAGTATAAAAAAGATTGTACAGACAAAAAGAAAGGGACCAGCTAAGGGCGAAGAACCAGAAAAACATGTATTTGCCAGTGGTGCTTATAACTGGAGAACAGAGAGGGTAGTATTCTATACGGAGGATAAAAATTATATGGTATCCTTTACCAATACTTCTAACAAGGAACAGATAATACATGATATAAAAAAGGTTAAAAAAGATATAGTAGTAAAAAAAGACTTTTAAAAAAACCGATGGATTTCCATCGGTTTTCATTAACCATGTAGACTAGTTATAATACCAAAAGTGCCCTTATCCTTGTTTTCATCTTTTTTCTTTAGATCATTTACAGAGAATCCTTTTAAAGACCATTGAGGTAATTCTTCTAAAAAATCACCAAGTAATGAAAGGATTTCCGTTTGATCATTAATTCTTTTAGTAGAACTAAATTCAATTAAGTATTGAACAAGTTCATGTAAAGGCATTTCTAGTTGAAAATTATAGGATAAAAATTCAATAGTCTGAGGAAGTTTTGAAGTGGCAATTCCAAAGGTGTTCTTTAAATAATTATATAATTTCTTATAAAACTTATTCAAAGGTCGTCCTAACTTAGATGACTCTATTACTTCCATATAACTAATATGCTTATAATCTAAATCCCCATGTTCCTCTTGTAAATCCTTCAAATAATTATAGTCTCTAATCTCGTCTATATATATGTAATCATCCTTAACATTAAATAAATCATTATCATGGGAGAAATCTTCTAAAATTTTGGTAAGAGAATCCCTTTTAGGAATGTCCAAACCATATCTGCTTTTTAATATATGTGAAAAATCATCAATGCTGATTAAACCATAATTATGTATTAATCCCTTAGTTAAATCTAATAAAATTTCCTTATCTATCATATTAAATAATCCTTTCATCTTTAGTTACTATACTATTAGTATAATCATGTTTTTGTAAAAAATAAAATAATTATTAAATAATTGGCAAAAAAATATAAGCTAATGAAATCATTAGCTCATACATTCTTCATATCTAAAACAATCTGTAGTATGATCGTTTATTATACCCACCGCTTGAAGATAAGAATAGATAATAGTAGTACCTATGAATTTAAAACCTCTTTTTTTCATATCCTTAGATATTTTATCAGAAAGATCCGTAGAGGCAGGTACATCTCCTAAAGTGGCCCAACTATTTATAAGGACCTTATTCTCTACAAAACTCCATATGTAATTATCAAAGGAACCAAATTCCCTTTGAACCTCCATAAATCTATTAGCATTATTAATAGATGATTCTATCTTTCGTCTATTTCTAATAATTCCCTTATTAGATAAAAGTTCTTCAATCTTATTTTCATCATATAAGGCAACTTTTTCATAGTCAAAATTATCATATAAAAGCCTATAATTTTCACGTTTTTTAAGGACAGTTATCCAACTAAGTCCAGCTTGAGCAGATTCAAGGACTAAAAATTCAAAATGAACCCTATCATCATGAACGGGAACTCCCCACTCTTCATCATGATATTTAATATATAAAGGATCTTCTGTTACCCAATCACATCTCTTCATCAGTAAAACCTCCTAGAACGTATGTTTGAATAAATTATATCATAGATTTCTATTGTTAAGGTTGATTAAATAACATACACTTAATATTTCATTTTAAAAAAAGGACCCCTTATAAATAAGAAGTCCATTTACTTATGATATATAAGTTACTCTTTTATGGTTATAAAATTAATTAAGTATGACGATTAATTTTCCCTTGAATAGAAATATAGATTATACCAACTAGGGCGCCTAAAATATGTGCAAGCTCTGAAACGTTATTATCTATAAATAGACCATTATAGATTTCCTTTGTTAAAAATAAAAGGGCAATGAAAATAAATGTAAGGGGAATTTTACCCTGCTTCATATTTGTAAAGGATGTTAAGACAATCATCATAAAAACTATACCACTAGCCCCAAGAATACCTCCATTGAAGAAAAGTCCCTGAAAAAGGCTTATAGTAAGGGTAGTTATAACCATAAGAAACAATAAAATTTTAGATGTGTATTTCTCCTCAAGCATAGGGCCTATAAGTAAGATTAAAGTAATATTTCCAATTAGATGGTCCATAGAGCCGTGTGCTAGGGGCCAAAGTAACATATTAATAAAATTTAAGTTACCCCTATAAGTAAAGAATGCAGGTATAATACTAGGTATTATTTTATTTATAAAAAAGATTATAGTAGATAGAAGGGAAAATGTAAGTATGACAGGGGAATTGTATTCTATTTTTTTTAGTATATTCTTCATAGTTGCCTCCTTCTTATGCGCATATTATGTCTTAATTATACGATGACATAATACTCATAGCAAGGGAAGATGTATTAAGGATACAAGAGTGTAAATATAAAAGGAGAGTAGGTATGGGAAAGAAATTACCTATTATTAAAGATAAAATAATAGGTAAAATCTATGGGAAAAAGTGTTATTTGACTTTCTTGCATATAAATCATATAATACTTTTCACGCAAAAAATTAGATGGCGCAGTATTCTAGTCAGATCATCCATATTTGAAGGCGGGTCTAAAAATCCGCCACAGGGCATATGAATGAAACTCCTGGTATTTGCTTGGGACTGCCAAGCCTGGGTGAGTATTGGGAGGAAGAAGATTAGGGTAACCTACAGTGGCATGTGGGCCTTATCCCTATTTTTCGTGACACTTAATAGAGGGCACGTTTTCTATTAAGATTAAACCTGCAATGTGCTACATTAGGTGGTAGATGCAGAGTAGCCTGCCTTGAGTGAAATAGTGGGGATAATTACTTTGAAACCTATTTTGCAAAAGAGGATAAGATATGTTTTGACTGTTGAGGAAAACTCCTAGACTGTTCTAAATGAAATATTTTGAGCATTGAAGTACGGACTAAGTGGTAATCTGGTAATAGATTTATCTATAGGAAGATTTAAAAGGAAACTGCTGATTTGGCAACAAACCAGTATCTTCTTGGGAAAGCCAACCAGACCTAAGCCGTAAATTTTACTCAAAGTATTGCCATTTAAAAATACATAGATAAAGATTAGAGTCCATGATTTCATGGGCTTNATTGTATAAGAAAGCTAATTAATATAAAACGTATAAACCAATAAAAAAGAAGGGGTTGTAGGGGAAAAGTTCCCCTGCCCGCTTTGAAGGAAGGTGCTCAGATTGCGATAGCAATCGTCGAAGGAAACCATAGGGTTTCCTAGCGAAGCATACGAAGTGTGCCTTTTTTAGTTTTACAATAGATTTTATGAACCTAGGAGTTAAAATTTATTTAGGCTATTTATTCGGTNGGATGTATATGCAGTAGCAAGCAGCTTAATAGGGTTACAATCTAATACAGCCCTAGAAGTAGCAAAGGTAAACGAATCTGAATTAATAAACGAATAGG
>NZ_NIBG01000023.1 GCF_002270055.1 Anaeromicrobium sediminis
AAACAAATTGCAGAACTTTTAAAAAAATCATGTGGAAGAAAGAAACGTAATTATACTACAGGGCCTGTAATTAAACCTGTTAGATTTGATGATAACTCACAAAAACAACAGACACCTAATTTTGTAGTAGTTAAAGCATTAAATAATACAACTCGACCTCAAACGGCAACTGTAAATTTCTATAACCTTGGCATTTTGGCTGCTAAGGATATAGAAAATAAAAATGCAGCAGTGGAAGCACAGAAAGTATTATTCTTTAGTCAAACTATACAAGTTCAACCTCAATCAACGGTATTTTTACCAGTTAATATTACACCAATTACAGAATATGAAGTACAAGTTTTGGATGCTCCAGTGGGAATGTATTTTTCTACGGAATTTTTACCATCTACTCCAATACCAACTGCTCAAGCTGGATCAACATCTCCTAATCAAAGTACACCTGGTGCAGTAATAGATTCTCATATTGTAACTTATAACTATCAGCTTATACCTTTGGAACTGTAAAATATTTTACTAATATAAAAGTATAAATAAATGTTTCTAAAATTTACAGATAATGGTATACTATTGTAGTGAACATAGTATATTTAAATGAACAAACTATTTAATGAAAGCTATTACTAAAAATCGCAAACCATGTTTAACTTTATATAAGTGGGTTAGGGTGTAATTTACAAACTAACCCACTTTTTTTATGTACTAAGAATTTTGTAGAATTATTTAAAATAAATTTAAAAATAAGAAAAAAGTGCCAGTTGGCATTTTATTAATTTTGTAATTTTGTTATAATTTTGGGTAAGATAATATTAGTGTATTGTTATGTGGTAATTTTATCTTAAATATTTCTATAGATGAGGAATTCATATGTTCATTGAAGATTTTATAAATAATGAAAACGATTTATCAAATTTATTAATGGGAATGCCTGATGAAATAAGAAAGAAATGTGTAGTACAGAAATTTGGCCCTAAGGCTGTTTTGGTAAAAAAGGACCAAGAACCTGAATTCGTTTATATAATTTACTTAGGCACTTTGAGAATTTTTAATGAATTTAAAAATGGGAAAATACTTCAAACTGCAAAGCTAAAAGATATGAATTTTGTGGGTGCACTAGAAGTATTGTCATCAAAAGATAAAATTGCAGCATCAGTTGAAACAGTCACTGAATGTACTGCCTTAAGAATTCCAAAAGAAGATTTTTTGGATTGGATAGAAAAAGATCATTATTTAGCTATTATGGTAGGGAAAAAAATTGCAAATGATTTTTATAATACGGCATACTCAAATGGAAGATTATTATTAAATTCAACAATGTACACTTTAGTATCCTTTATTATTGAAGCATTAAAGGACGACATAGAAGAAGGGAAAGTAGCATTTATTAGTAAAAAACGTCAGGAAATAGCTGATGAATTAGGTATTAGTCTAAGAACAGTTCAAAGGAATATTAGAAAATTAAAAGATACAGGGTTAATTACAATTGATACTGGGAAAATTCATGTGGATAGTAACCAATATAAGAGGTTAATAGATAGACTGAATGAACTAGTATAATTATTAAGTGAATTTATATTTTAAATATAAATATTACCATAAGGAGGTTTCAATATGATACCAACACCACATATTGAAGTAAAAGAACAAGGAATTATTGCAAAAACAGTATTAATGCCAGGAGATCCGTTACGTGCAAAATTTATTGCTGATACATTTTTAGAAGATGTTCAAGAATTTAATAAAGTACGTAATGTATTTGGATATACAGGAACATATAAAGGACGTAAAATTTCTGTAATGGCGAGCGGTATGGGTATGCCTAGTATTGGTATTTATTCATATGAATTATTTAAATTTTATGGAGTAGAAAATATTGTCCGTATTGGTTCATGCGGAGCTTATACTGCTGATTTAAATTTATATGATGTAATATTATCTAATGACGTATGGAGTGAATCCACATTTGCTAAGGTTCAAGGTGGATATGATAAAGATGTAATTGCTGCATCTTCTGAGCTAAATGGTAAATTAGAAAAAATCGCAGGAGATTTAGGAATCGAAATACATAAAGAGAGAATTCATTCATCTGACGTATTCTACCGTGAGAACTTTGAGGAGTATAAGGACATTAATAAAAATCACGGGTGTGTTGCAGTAGAAATGGAAGCATTTGCTCTATTCCATAATGCAAATGTATTAGGAAAAAATGCAGCTTGTCTATTAACGGTTTCAGATAATTTAGTAACTCATGAATTAACTACATCTGAAGAAAGACAAAACTCATTTACAAATATGATGAAAATTGCTTTAGAATTAGCTGAATAATAAAAGTAAAAGGTAAGGGTGACTAAGTCAACCTTACCTTTTTTTTTTACTGGTTCTTAATTTTTTCTGCTAAATCATCTAAATATTCTTGTCTTTCAAGTTTATATAATAACTCTTCTTCTAATGTTTCCTTTTCCTCTGCGAGTTCTTGTAGCTTAGTAAAATCAGTAGTGCAAGTTTGCATTTTTTCATCTATACTGCTTATTTTTTCTTCTATTTTTTCTATATCCGCTTCTATAGTTTCATATTCCTTTTCTTCTTTGTAGGAGAACTTTAACTTTTGCTGTCTAACCCTTTTTTCCTTTGGGGCCTTTTTGGTGTTTTCAGAAGAACTTTCTATATGTTTCGTTAATTCTTCCTGCTTGGCCATATAGTCAGAATAATTACCTACATTTTCAACTATTTGCCCCTGTCCCTCAAAGGATAAGATTTTATTACATGTTCTATCTAGGAAATATCTATCATGGGATACGGTTATAACGGGACCTATAAATTCGTCTATATAACTTTCAAGAACTTGTAATGTATCAATATCTAAATCGTTAGTAGGCTCATCTAGTATTAATACGTTAGGAGCCATCATTAATACACTTAGAAGATATAGTCTTCTTCTTTCTCCGCCAGATAGCTTATATATATAAGTCCATTGCATATCACTTGTGAATAAAAATCTCTCCATCATCTGAGAAGCACTTATTTTAGTACCATCAGCAGTAGTAACAAATTCGGCCACTTCCTTAATATATTCTATGGCTCTTAGGTTTGGGTTCATCTCTTGGGATTCTTGTGAAAAGTATCCAATTTTAACAGTAGGGCCTATATCTATAGATCCTCCATCTAAGGATAGTTTCTCTGTTATTAAATTAAGTAAAGTAGATTTACCCATTCCGTTAGGACCTACAATACCTATTTTATCTTCCTTTACAAAGATATAAGTGAAGTCTTTTATAAGGTCATTTCCTGGAAAGGATTTGGCAATATTCTTTATTTCTATGATTTTTTTTCCAAGTCTAGAATGTCCTACAGATATTTCTAAATTCTCTTCTTCTATATTTATCTTCTTTTCCTTTAAATCTTCAAATCGTTGGATTCTTGCCTTTTGCTTAGTGGTTCTTGCTCTAGCACCAGTACGAATCCATTCAAGTTCCTTTTTATAAAGGGATTGACGCTTTTTTTCCATGGAAGACTCTAAGTCTCTTCTCTCTAATTTTTTCTCTGTAAAATAAGAGTAATTACCCATGTAAGTATACATTTTACCCTTATCTAATTCTAAAGTCTTATTGACTACCCTATCTAAGAAATATCTATCATGGGTAATCATTAAAAGGGCGCCCTTTCTATTGGCTAAATAGTTTTCTAACCAATCAATAGTCATATTATCCATGTGGTTAGTTGGCTCATCTAATATTAATAAATCACAAGGGCTTATTAGAGCACTAGCGAGTGCTACTCTCTTCTTTTGACCTCCAGATAATTCTTTCATTTTTTTATTAAAACTAGTTATACCTAGTTTAGTAAGAACTGTTTTAACTTGACTTTCTAGTTCCCAAGCATCTTGTCCATTCATTTGATCTGTAAGTTTTAATAGCTTATCTTGAAGGGAAGAGTTATTGGGATTTTCAGAAACTTCTTCTAAGGTACTTTCATATTCTCTTATTAATTTAAGAATAGGAGATTCTCCCCTAAATATCTGTTTTAAAACAGTAGCATCTGGATCAAATTCAGGATTTTGAGGAAGATACTCTATTCTTATTCCATTTGGCACTTTCATAGTTCCAGAATCAGGTGAATCTACACCTGCTATTATTTTTAATAGGGATGACTTTCCCGTACCATTGATTCCAATTATTCCTATTTTTTCAGTATCTGATATAGTAAAAGAAATATCTTCAAATAATATTTTTTCTCCATAAGTTTTTGTAAGATTTTCTACAGATAAAACGTTCATTTTAAACCATCCTTTTATATTTTTAATGTTTATATTTTATCATATATATAGATATATAGACATGTTACTTCTAAACTTAACCTATGTAAACCTATTTAAGCTCAATAAATTAAACTTTCAACCAGTATATTTGTAAAACTAGAAGTTTTATGAAGGAATTTGAAACTGATAATATAAAATATTGCAAGAACATTAGGTAAAAAATTCAGAAAAGTGTTATAATATAAACATAAAAATATATCCAAATGATGATAGTGAGAGATATCTTTTAAGATAGCCGAAGAAGCAATGTGAAAGTGGCCTAACTTTTACAGAAACTTTCAGGCACAAGTATCGCTATTGGATGGGTCTCTGGAAAGTTCGAATATTTCGGCGCCGAAGGAGAAATACACCAAAAGGTGTAGAAACTCTCAGGTATAAAAAGACAGAGGGATATGAAGGCATTTTTATTGTTGTGCCTTCATATCCCTCTTTTTTATTGTATAAGATTAAGGGGGAACTATGGAAAGTTATATTACTAATGTAAAGGATGTATATATGCTAGATGAGACTAAGACAGATTATATAGAAGGATTATGTAAGGATGTTCCTAGAAAATTTAAATCAAAAAATATAAAAAATTTAAGACAAGGTATGTCTGATGTGGAAATTTTGAATTATTTAAAGAGCATTGGAAGTAAGAATAAGAGTTTGAATGATTTAATCTGTTTTTTAGGTGCAGGAGCATACGACCATTATATACCTGCTACCATAAAGCACATGGCTATGAAATCCCATTTTTTCCATGGAGATATACCATATAGACCCCAAATAAGGCAAGGTGCATTGCAAGTTATACATGAATATGAAACCATGATTAATAATCTTACAGGCATGGATGCCTGCAATGGCCTCATAGATGACGGACCAACAGCTTGTGTGCAAGGTGCACTTATGGCTTGTAAAAGTACAAAGCGAAAATCCATTTTAATATCTAAGACTGTAAATCCACAGGTTAGAAGTGTTTTAAAGACTCACATGAAATATAGATATATAGATGTTATAGAAGTAGATATGGTAGATGGAGTTACGGATATGGACAAGGTAAAGGACCTTGTTAAGGATGATGTAGCTGGAATTATAATACAAAGTCCTAACTTCTTCGGGATCATAGAAGACTATACGGAGGCAGAAAAAATAATTCATGAAAAGAATGGATTATTAATTACTTATGTGGACCCTATTTCTTTGGGAATATTAAAAAGACCTGATGAACAAGGGGCAGACATTGTTGTAGGAGAAGCTCAATCCTTTGGAAATTCTTTAAATTATGGAGGTCCATTCTTAGGATTTATAGCTACTAAATCAGAATTAAGTAAAAATATTTTTGGTAGAAGAATTGATTTATCCATAGATGAAGAGGGAAGACAAGAATTTCATATGAAATTTCAAGGCAAGAGAGCATATATGGATAGATATAATTCCACATCACATAAATTACTAAATGTTTTGATTGGATCCATATATTTAAGTACCTTAGGAAAGAAAGGCTTAAGGGAAGTTGCAATTCAATGTGTGAAAAATTCCCATTATGCTTTTGATGAAATAACTAAGAGTGGTAAATTTAAACCTGTATTTAATAGACCCTTTTTTAAGGAATTTATGATTACTAGTGATTTAAATTCTAGTGAAATAAATGAAAAACTATTAAAGAAAGGAATCATTGGAGGATATGAAGTTCAAAGGGATTATGATGAATTAGAAAACAGCTTATTGCTTTGTGTAACAGAAAAGAGAAGCAAAAAAGAGATAGATAAACTTTCAAAGATACTGGAGGCCTTATAGTGGATAATTATAATAAATCAATTTTTCATATATCTAAACCTGGAAGAAGGGCTTATTTACTTCCACAAAAGAATATAAGTGATGAATATATATCAAATATAATACCGCCAGAATTATTGAGTGATCAGGAACTAGATTTACCAGAAGTAAGTGAATTAGATGTGATTAGACACTTTACTAATTTGTTCCATAAGGATGATAAAGTAGAAGAAGACTATGAAATTGAACTTCATAGCATAAAGAACAATCCCAAGATAAATGAGGATTTAGAAGCTATGAAAGAATTTAGCATGGTTCATCCTTATCAGTCAATTGAAACAGTTCAAGGGTCCCTTGAAGTAATATATAAATTAGATGAAATCCTAAGTAGGGCATTGAGTATGGATAGGGTATGCCTACAGGGAATGACAGGAGTACATGGAGAACTTATAAGCTTTATGCTAATGAGGGCTTATTATAATAGTATAAAAGAATTTAAAAGGACTAAAATAATAGTTTCTCATGTGGACTATAAAAATAGCAAGTCCATATTGTGTTTAGCCGGATATGAAGTTGTAAAAGTACAACTAGATGAAGAAGGAAGTATATGTATAGATTCCTTAAAAGAGTTATTAGATGATAAAATAGCTGCTATTATGCTTACCAATTCAATTGCGTTAGATTTAAAAAAGGCAAAAGAAATAGAAGAATTAGTTCACAATATAGGTGGATTAATACTTTATAATGGATGGAATATTAATTCGATTGATGAAATTATGGATTTCTCCTATGGACATATTGACATGATTCACTTTGATTTAAATAGGGCTTTTGGAAATTATTATGATTCTGGATGTGGCGCTATAGGGGTGAAGGAACATTTGGTTAAATTCTTGCCTATACCAATTGTTCACAAGGCTAATGATAAGTATATATTAGATTATGATAGGCCAGAGTCTATAGGTAAGATAAAAGGCTTTTATGGTAATTATAGAATGATTTTAAGGGCCTATACTCATATGTTGGCTAGGGGAATGAAGTAGAGAAATTATAAAAAACACAAAAGTGTCAAAAAAACTACTAACTAGGTAAATGAAATGAGAAAAAATGAAAATTATGCCTATAAAATAGAGAAAACCACATAAAATGGTATTAGAAAAAATATGGGCCACATAAGACTTTAATAGGATAAAGCCTAGTTATTACAATTAGTTCATGGAAATGGATTCTTATTTTCCTGACTATATTTGTAATAACTTCTAGAAGTTTCAAATGTGTTAAGTTAATATCAATTGTTGAAATATTCAGAAAAGTACTGTAATATAAATACAAATAATAAAATATGATTATCCAAATGAGGATAGCGTGAGATATCTTTAAAGATAGCCGAAGAAGCAATGTGGAAAAAGCCAAATTTTCACAGAAACTTTCAGGCAAAAGGATCGTTATCTGATGGGTCTCTGGAAAGTTGGATAGTTTCCACGCCGAAGGGGAAATACACCATAGGGTGTAGAAGCTCTCAGGTAAAAAAGGACAGAGGGATATGGAGGCATTAAAAATTGTCATGCCTTTATATCTCTCTTTTTAATTTCAAAAATATAAACAAGACTACATGTTATGCATAGAAGATGAGAATCATATTTAGTGTGATAAAAGAATTATTTAAGGAGGGGAAACGAAATGTCAAATCTTAAAAGAACGGCTCTTTTCAATGCCCATGGAAAGCACGGAGGAAAGATAATAGACTTCTCAGGATGGGAACTTCCAGTCCAATATGAGGGCATCACTCCAGAGCACGAAGCTACTAGAAATAAGGCTGGTCTATTTGATGTATCTCATATGGGAGAAGTGGAAGTTAAGGGTAAGGATGCCTTTAAATTCGTACAAAATTTAGTGACTAATGATGTATCTGCCCTTGAGGATAATCAGGTATTATATACATTTATGTGCTATGAAGACGGTGGAGTGGTAGATGATTTATTAGTATATAGATTTAATGAAGAACATTTTTTCCTTGTAATAAATGCTAGTAACGTGGATAAGGATTTTGACTGGATGAAGAAGAACTCAGATGGATATGATATAGATGTTGTGAATATATCAGAGGCGTTATCTCAATTGGCCATACAAGGACCTCATGCTCAAGAAATACTACAAAAACTAACAGATACAGATTTGACCGAGATAAAGTTTTTCTACTGTAAGAGAAATGTGAATGTGGCCGGAGCTAGCTGTTTGGTTTCAAGAACTGGATATACGGGAGAAGATGGTTTTGAAATATACCTAGACCATGACAATGCAGAAATGGTTTGGGAAAAACTTATGGAAGAGGGAAAAGATCTAGGGCTAAGACCAGTGGGTCTAGGAGCTAGGGACACTTTAAGATTTGAAGCTACATTACCCCTTTATGGGAATGAATTGACTAAGGATATAACTCCATTAGAAGCGGGCCTTGGATTCTTTGTAAAGTTAGACACAGACGATTTTATAGGAAAGGAAGCTTTGGTTAAGCAGAAGGCAGAAGGATTAAAGAGAAAAATAGTAGGTTTTGAAATGTTAGATAAGGGAATTCCTAGACATGGTTATGAAGTATGGGCAGATGGAAAAGAAATAGGATTTGTAACTACTGGATATGCTGCTCCTACAGTTAAGAAGAATATAGGATTTGCCATGGTTCCTATAGAGTATTCAAAACTAGGTACACCTATTGAAATAAAGGTGAGAAAAAGAATTTTAAAGGCTCAAGTGGTAAGTAAGAGATTTTACACTAAGAACTATAAGAAATAAAAGCTAAGATAGGTTTAAAAAACTATATTAGCTCAATAAAATTAAGAAAATTAAAAACAATCTAAATATGGATGTTGTTATGGACTATTATATTTAGAAAAAGTTATTAAGGAGGAATTTATTGTGAAAATAGTAGAAGGAATTTATTATTCAAAGGATCATGAGTGGATTAAGGTAGAGGGAAATGAAGCTTCTATAGGAATTACAGATTATGCTCAACATGCCCTAGGGGAAATCGTTTATGTGGAAATGCCTGAGGTTGATGATGAATTAAATGCTGGAGATGTATTTGGTGTTATTGAATCTGTTAAGGCTGCATCCGATTCTTACATGCCTGTGTCAGGAAAGATTACAGGAATAAATGAAGAATTAGAAGATTCACCGGAACTTTTAAATAATAGTCCTTATGAAAGCTGGATATTAAAGGTTGAAATCAGCGATTTATCAGAATTAGACAGTTTAATGGATCATGAAGACTATAAGGCATTTTGTGAAAGTGAAAGCCATTAAAAATTAGTTTCTATAAAGTATGGAGGAGGTAGCCTATGCATAGATATATTGCTAATACAGAAGCAGATAGAAAATATATGCTAAACGAAATAAATGCAGAATCTATAGATGATTTATTTAGTGATATTCCAGAAGAACTTAAGTTAGGTAGGGAGCTCAACTTAAAAGAGGGAATGTCAGAGATAGAAATCTTTAATCATATGAACGAAATTGCAAGTAAAAATAAGAGTATAAATGATTTAACATGCTTTTTAGGAGCAGGAGCATATGATCATTATATTCCTACTATTATAAAACACATGGTTTTAAGATCTGAGTTCTTCACTGCTTATACACCTTATCAACCGGAGATAAGCCAGGGAACGTTACAAGCTATATTTGAGTATCAAACTATGATTAGTGATTTAACGGGAATGGATGTATCTAATGCATCCATGTATGATGGTGCAACGGCTTGTGCAGAGGCAGCCATAATGGCTTGCGCAAATACTAGACGTAAATCAGTTTTAGTATCTAAAACTGTAAATCCTGAAACTAGAAAAGTGTTAAATACTTATATGAAATATAGAAACTTAGAAGTAATTGAAGTGGATATGACAGACGGAGTTACGGATTTAGAACATTTAAAATCTCTAGTAAGCAAGGAAACGGCAGGGGTTATAATCCAAAGTCCTAACTTCTTTGGAATAATAGAAGATTATTCTAAAGCTGGAGAAATAGTTCACGCAAATAAGGGGTTACTAATAACTTCTGTAGATCCAATGTCTTTAGCCATATTAAAGAATCCAGGATCACAGGGAGCAGATATTGTAGTAGGAGATGCTCAATGCTTTGGAAATGGACTAAACCTTGGAGGTCCATATTTAGGATTTATGGCAACTAAGTCAAAGTTAGCTAGAAAGATGCCAGGTAGAATAGTAGGAGAGTCTGTAGATGCAGATGGAAAGAGAGCCTTTGTTCTTACTCTTCAAGCTAGGGAACAGCATATTAGAAGATTTAAAGCTACATCTAACATATGCTCAAATCAAGGTTTAAATATGTTAATGGCAACTATTTATCTAACTACTTTAGGTAAAGAAGGATTAAAGGAAGTGGCTATGCAGTCGGCTCAAAAGGCACACTATGCCTTTGAAGAAATAACTAAGGGTGGTAAGTTTAAACCTGTATTTGATAAACCTTTCTTTAAAGAGTTTGTACTTACTAGTGATATGGATAGTACTAAGGTAAATGAGAAGTTACTGGGAGAAGGTATTCTTGGTGGATATGAAATAGGTAAAGACTATGAAGAATATAAAAATAGTTTAATGTTCTGTGTAACAGAAAAGAGAACTAAGTATGAAATAGATAAACTTTCAAGTGTATTGGAGGTGTTATAATGAGAAACTATGATAATTTAATCTTTGAAATATCTAAACCTGGTAGAAAAGCATATAAACTTCCTAAAAATGATGTGCCGGGTAAGGATTTATCAAGTATAATCCCAGCGGAGTTTTTAAGTGAAGAAGAGTTAAAATTACCAGAGGTAAGTGAGTTAGATGTAGTTAGACATTTTACTAATTTATCTAATAAAAACTATGGAGTAGATACGGGTTTCTATCCATTAGGTTCTTGTACTATGAAGTATAATCCAAAGATAAATGAAGACGTGGCGGGTATGGAGAAACTAAGTATGGTCCATCCATATCAACCTGAGAGTACAGTTCAAGGATCCCTTGAAGTTATATATGACTTAGGTGAAATGCTGGCTGAAATAGCAGGTATGGATAAGGTAACTCTACAACCGGCAGCTGGAGCCCATGGAGAGTTACTAGGTCTTATGCTAATAAAAGCATATCATGATAGCAGAAATGACTTTAAGAGAACTAAAATTATAGTTCCAGATTCTGCCCATGGTACTAATCCAGCTACTGCAGCTGTAGCTGGATATGAAATTGTGGAAATTAAATCAAATGAAGACGGCTCTGTATGTATGGATTCCTTAAAGGAAGCTTTAAGTGATGAAATAGCAGGGTTAATGTTAACAAATCCAAGTACATTAGGATTATTTGAAACAAATATTAAAGAAATAGCAGACTTAGTTCACGAGGCAGGCGGTCAATTATACTATGATGGGGCTAATATGAATGCCATCATGGGAGTTACAAGGCCGGGAGATATGGGATTTGACGTAATGCATTATAATCTACACAAGACATTCTCAACTCCTCACGGTGGAGGAGGTCCAGGAAGTGGACCTGTGGGAGTTAAGGAGCATTTAGCTAAATTCTTACCAGTCCCTGTAGTGGAGAAGAAGGATGATAAATATATCCTAGGCTATGATAGACCAGAGTCAATAGGAAAAATTAAAGGATTCTATGGTCACTATGGAATAATGTTAAGGGCTTACACTTATATCTTAGCCATGGGTAAGGAAGGCATAAAAGAAGTTAGTGAGATAGCCGTATTAAACGCAAACTACATGATGAATAAATTAAAAGAACATTATTATTTACCAATAGATCAAGTATGCAAGCACGAATTTGTATTAGGTGGTCTAGGAGATAGTCTACAAGTATCAACCCTTGATATAGCTAAGAGATTATTAGACTATGGATATCATCCACCAACTGTATATTTCCCACTTATAGTTAATGAGGCTATCATGGTGGAGCCAACAGAAACGGAAAGTCTAGAGACTATGGATGGATTTATTGAAACTATGATAAAAATTGCAGAGGAAGCTAAAGAAAACCCAGAAATGTTAAAGGGTGCACCATATAATACCCCAGTAAGAAGAATTGATGAGGCAAGGGCAGCTAGAAAACTTATATTAAAGTGGAATGGATAAGGGAGGTCTACCTATGAAAACTGATGTGCAAATAGCTCAAGAAGCAACTATGTTACCCATATTGGAAATTGCTAAGACACTAGGAATAAGCGAAGATGACGTAGAATTATATGGCAAGTATAAGGGAAAATTATCTTTAGATCTGTGTAAGAGATTAGAAGAAAAAGAAGATGGAAAACTCATATTAGTGACAGCCATAAACCCCACATCAGCAGGAGAAGGAAAGACTACAACTAATGTAGGTCTTAGTATGGGATTAAATAAGATTGGTAAAAAGGCCATAACTACCCTAAGGGAACCTTCATTAGGACCATGCTTTGGCGTTAAAGGTGGAGCAGCAGGAGGAGGATATGCGCAGGTAGTTCCTATGGATGATATAAACCTTCATTTTACTGGAGATATACATGCCATAACTACAGCTAACAACCTTATGGCAGCTCTTATTGATAATCACCTACACCAAGGAAATAAGTTAAGTATTGACCCGAAGAGAATCACTTGGAGAAGAGGGCTAGATATGAATGATAGAGCCCTTAGAGAGATTACAGTAGCTCTTGGACCAAAGGGGAATGGAGTTACTAGAGTAGATGGATTCGATATATCTGTTGCTTCAGAAATAATGGCAATATTATGTCTTGCCAATGGAATGGACGATTTAAAAGAAAGATTATCTAGGATGATAATAGGATACACTTATGCTAACGAGCCTGTAACAGCAGGTGAATTAGAGGCTACAGGAGCATTAGCATTACTTCTTAGGGATGCAATAAAGCCTAATTTAGTTCAAACGTTAGAAAATACTCCAGCTATAATTCACGGAGGACCTTTTGCTAATATAGCCCATGGTTGTAACTCTGTTATGGCAACTAAGACAGCGCTTAAGTTAGCTGATTATGTAGTAACTGAAGCTGGTTTCGGAGCTGATTTAGGAGCTGAGAAATTCTTTAATATTAAATGTAGATATGCTGGATTAAATCCAAGTGCTGTAGTAATAGTTGCTACTGTAAGAGCATTGAAGAATCATGGTGGAGTACCTAAGGCAGAACTTTCAGAAGTAAATATGAAGGCCTTAGCTAATGGATTTGAAAACTTAGAGAAGCAAATAGAGAACGTGAAGAAGTTTGGAGTACCGGCAGTGGTTGCTTTAAATGAGTTCCCTACAGATACTAAGGAAGAATTAGACTTTGTTGAAGAAAGATGCAAAGAACTAGGTGTAAATGTAGTACTATCTCAAGTATGGGCAAAAGGTGGAGAAGGTGGAGCTATGCTAGCTGAGAAAGTAGTTGACCTAGTAGAAGAAGAAAAGGGAGACTTTAAACCACTTTATGATTTAGATATGCCTATAAGAGAGAAAATTGAAACTATAGCTAAAGAAATATATGGAGCAGATGGAGTAGACTTTACTTCTAAAGCTTCTAAGGAAATAGAAAAATATGAAAGAATAGGATTAGAAAAACTACCTATTTGTATGGCTAAGACTCAGTACTCCTTATCTGATGATCCAAAGTTACTAGGTAGACCAAAAGGATTTAGAATAACAGTAAGTTCTGTAAGAGCTTCTGTGGGAGCTGGATTCTTAGTAGTTCTTACAGGTAATGTAATGACTATGCCAGGTCTTCCAAAGGTACCCGCTGCAAACAAGATGGATCTTTTAAATAATGGAGAAATAATAGGATTATTCTAGGAAAACTTTAATTATAGGTGGTTAGTTTAATAGTTAAACTAATCACCTTATATATACCTAAAAAATATGGAGGTTTGTATATGTTATTTGCTCATGATGGAAATGTTAAAGATGCATTAGAAAAGAGTTTATTAAATTCTATAAGTGAGAGAAAAGCTGAGATTTGTGATACGTGAGATGCGGTTAAGGTAATGGCACTTCCGTGGGGAGTGAAAGAAGAAGTAGAACCAGCACATGGAGATACTGTTGGTGAATATATGGCGTCAATAGAAGGAACTAAAATTGAACTACCTTCTGGAGCGGTAGCTCATATGCTAAAAGCTGGAGTAAAAGAGAGAAAAGGTAAGTATATGTTAATTTATAGATACCAATTAGTATAGATAGACCATGTTCAATCTGAATGTATGTGAACTTACTTCGGTCATATGGATAAAAAATATTTTATAAGGTAAGTCACTATCAGACTAGATAGTGTAAATAGTATAACTACTATAGAAGGTTCATAATTGTTTACAGCAGATGATGTTCTGATGTTCCACCTTATAAAAATTTTTTATCCATATTCCCTTGTAAGTAGCTAGATTTTATTGAGTTTAGATAGAGTGTATCAATAAATATAAAATTAGTAGTCGTTATTGCAAGGGGGAAGGAGCTGATGGAATGATAGACATACTAGATTTAGGTAGATGTGCATATGAAGAAGCTCTAAATATACAGTACGATCTTTTGAAAAAGAGACAGGCAGACGAAATTAATGATACTTTGATTTTGGTAGAACACTTTCCTGTTATAACCATGGGGAGAAGGGCGGAAAAGGGAAATATATTAGGTTCCCAGCAGGTATTGAATGAAAATGGAATTGAAGTTTTTGAAAGTGATCGTGGTGGGGATGTGACTTATCATGGTTTTGGTCAGATAGTTGGATATCCCATATTTAAATTAAAAGGTTCCCGCATGGGTATAAGGCAATTTGTACGAAATATAGAAGACACTTTTATTAAGTTGTTAAAGGCAGAATATAATATTAATTCTAATAGGCATTTTAAAAATACGGGAGTATGGGTAGGAGACGATAAAATAGTCGCTATAGGATTGGCTGTAAAAAGAGGAGTAACTATGCATGGATTTGCCTTAAATGTAAATACGAATTTAAATCATTTTAACTTCATAGTTCCTTGTGGAATACAGGATAAAGGAGTAACATCTGTAAAGAATATAATAGGAAAAGAAGAGGATTTGGAAGAAGTAAAGGATAAAGTCATAAAACATTTTAAAGAAGTTTTTAATAAAAGCATGAAAGATGTTTTATAAAAAGGAGGTTAGCTATGACTGTTAAGAGAAAGCCAGAATGGCTTAGAATTAACTTAAAAACAGGAAGAAGTTTGGATTATGTAAATAATATTTTGAAGGAGTTTTCCCTAAATACCGTCTGCCAGGAAGCTAACTGTCCTAATAGGATGGAGTGCTTTAGTAAAAAAACAGCCACTTTTATGATACTAGGAAGTCAATGTTCTAGAGGATGTAAGTTTTGTAATGTATCCCATGGTGAACTAGAGAAGGTAGATGCCAATGAACCAGAAAATGTGGCAAAGGCCACTGTGGAATTAGGACTGAAGCATGTGGTAATAACTTCTGTAACTAGAGATGACCTACCAGATGGTGGAGCAGAACATTTTAGTAAAGTAATTAATAAAATAAGGGAAAAGGACCCTAATATAATAATAGAAGTATTAATACCTGATTTACAAGGTGATGAAATGGCATTGAAGAAAATAATAGATGCTAAACCTCACGTTATAAATCACAATATGGAGACAGTTCCACGTTTATATGAAAAGGTACGACCAGAAGCCATATATGAAAGATCACTAAAAGTATTAGAGAGTGTGAAAAAGATGGACCCTAGTATATATACAAAATCAGGTATTATGGTAGGCTTAGGAGAAAGAGAAGACGAGGTGCTAGACTTGCTTAGGGACTTAAGGCAGGTAGGATGTGATTATTTGACAATAGGTCAATATCTAGCACCGAGTAAAGAACATTATCCTGTTGAGGAATATGTTCACCCCAATATATTTAAAAAATATAAAGACGAAGGCCTCGGTATGGGATTCTCATTTGTAGCCTCAGACCCTTTAGTAAGAAGTTCATACAATGCAGCAGAAATGCTAGCTCATACTTAAATAAGCTACTGAAACAAAAAAGAGAAGAATTCTAATTGAATTCTTCTCTTTTTGTGAGTCATATGATTGTCTATATGAAGATGTTACTTATGCGCTCTTTTTAATACATGATTCAGTACTTATCTTATCTTTGATGAAATAGTAGAATGGCGCAATAACAAATAATCCACCTAATCCCCAAATAATCTTATCAGGACGATCTATTCCTGTTCTAACTAATAAGTAAATACTTGCAACTGTTGCAATTATAGGAATAATTGGACCAAAAGGAATCTTGAAACTAATTTCTTGGTCTGGATATCTATGTCTAAATATAAGTACAGAGATACAGGTTGGAATGTATTGAATAAATCTAACAATAACTCCAATAGCTGCTAATGTAGCAAATTGTCCAGTTAAAGCTAATCCGGCAGCAACAATAACTGAAACTAATATTGCCGCATAAGGTGCTCCATTTTTATTAGTTTTCATGAATATTTCTGGTAACATACCCTTTTGTGCCAATGCAACTCCAGATTTTGGAGTAACGAAAGATGCCGCAATGTTAATACCTGCAACAGATATTAATGTACCAGTCATAACTAGAATCTTACCAGCGCTTCCTATAAGTTTACCAGCTGCATCTGCAACAGGTGTTGCACTATTTGCAAGTTCAGGTCCTAATGCTTTCATACAAATTGCTAATATTGCAATGTATACTAAAGATACTAAAGCCATAACCATAATAATTGCTTTAGGTAAGTTTTTCATTGGGTTTTCCATATCTTCTGCTGCAATAGCTATAGATTCGAATCCAGTGAAAGCAAAGAATAATAATATGGCTGCATCAACGAAATCTCCACTTGTAGGAACTATAGGAGTTGCTGATGATGTAACAGGCTCTAAGTTTCCATACATGGCTATACCAACAACAATAAAGAAAATAAGTGGGATTAATTTTCCAAGTGTTATAGCATTATTAACAATCTTTGAAGTCTTAACCCCTAAAAGGTTAACCCCTGCAAGTCCAAATAAAGTAATAAGAATAATTGCAGTTTTAGCAACAGGACTTTCTAATATTGGGAATACTACAGCTAATCTTGCTGCAAAGAAAGATGCAAAGGCACCCCATGCGATGATTCCCATGAACCATTTCATTATACCAACTTCATAACCAAAAAAGTTACCGAATGCTTCCTTCGCATAAATGTAAGGACCACCATTATCTTTAAATCTAGCAGCCGCTTCTGCGAAACATAAAGCTATAGATACAGCTAAGAACATGTCAAATAAGATAACCCATAAACTTGCTTCTCCAACCATTCCATAAGCTTTATTAGGAAGACCAAATATACCAGTACCTATAATGGAGTTGATTCCAAGAAGAACTATACTCCAAAATCCTAATTTTGCTGATTTAGTCAAGTCTACCACTCCTTCAAGTAAATTTTGTACTAATTAAATTAGCAATTAATATGCCAAAAGGATAAAAAATTGAAATAACATGTAGAAAAACAGAAAAATATAATATAAAACATTGAAAAATGAAGGTTCATGTATGGAATTATTCATGAAAAGGATTTCTTGGTAAGGGTAAAGTAAATATAAATATACTTATAATATTTTCCAATATATATTTAAATAGGTTTTTAAATAGGTATTTACCATAATCAATTAAACCTATTTTATATTATTTTCCTATAATTTTTCAAAAAATGAAAAAAATATGTTTAATATTAGAGGTTTTTCTAAAAAATAGTAGTAATTAACTTATATTAGAGTAATTATTATTTTAACATAGATTTTAAGGAGGAAATATTATGACTCAAGATAAAAAGGTATATGAAGTATTAGAAGGAATAAATGTTGAATATGATGTTCACGAACATCCCCCAGTATTAACTGTAGATGATGCATTAGAATACTGGAAAGACATTGAAGGTGTTCATTGTAAAAACTTATTCTTTAGAAACCAAAAGGGCAAGATGCACTATCTAGTAGTAATGGGTCACGACAAACCCCTAGATATTAGTGATTTAGGAAAAAAGACTGGAGCTGGAAAACTTAGTTTTGCATCAGATAAAAGACTAGATAAATATTTAGGATTAAAAACAGGAGCTGTTTCACCTTTTGGCATTATTAATGATGAGAATAAGGAAGTAAGAGTATACATAGATGAAGATATAATGAAGGGTGAAAAAGTAAACTTCCATCCTAATGTAAACACAGCTACTATAAGTATATCTTCTGATGATTTTAGAAAGTTTTTAGGTCAGTCAGGAAATCAAGTTAAATATATAAGTATATAAAGGATAAGAGGCTAGCCATTGGTTAGTCTTTTATTACTATAGGGGAAAGAATTCTATGTTTTTAATGTTGATTTTTAGGAGGTTTTTAATGTATATATAAAGGTGTGAATCATAGGTATATATTGCCATGTAAACAGTAAAAAAAAAAAGAGTCCAATAGGGTTTGGGCTCCTTTAAATATAAGATAATAAGATCTTCTTGTAGGACATAACAATTACTTGGTTGAATAATTGTTGTGTATTTTTTATGCATAGTACTCTAAGTTTTGGGGAACTCGAGTTATTACAATACAATTTATTTTGGGGATTGTATTGCCATGCTATTTATTAATTTTGTATATATAAAAAGCAAATAGAATGCCAAAATATATTAAATAGAATATTAAAAATATAACAAATAGTTATAAGCTAGTAAAATAGCAAAAAAATAAATAACTATGATTTTTATTATATAATTTATGAAAGGAAGAAAACTATCAATGTGCAAAGTCATTTGGCAGTTATGTAAAAAAAATATGCATATAAAGTATGCACTGCATAGAGAATTTGCACAATGCTTATGATATAATTTTCTTGAGGTGAAAAAAATGAATGATGGATCAGGCAAAGTGGACATACCTAGTGAACTTTTTAGATGCATTTTCAATAACTCTAATGATGGAATAATTATAATAGATACTCTATATAAAATACATGATATAAATCCAAAGGCAGAAGAAATCCTGGGATTGGAAAAAAGCAATATACAATATGAAAGTTTAAAAAAATCAGTTCCTAATTTATTTCACAAAGGTGAGTTAAAGAAGGGTGAAATTAATTTAGATAATGGTAAATCTATAGAGATGTGTGTAAAAAACATTGGATTTGGCATATACGAAAAAGCAATATTTTTAAAAGAAATATGTGAAATACATATTGAGTTTGAAGCTATTAAAAAGGGAATCAATAGTATTGATGAGGGCATCATGCTTTGTAATGAAGATGGTAATGTGACCTTTTATAATGAAGCCTATGCAGAAATAGAATCTCTAGTTAGGGAAGATGTTATAGGGAAAAATGTTACCAATGTATATGACCTTACAGAAGAAGATAGTTTAATGTTAAAATCAATTAAAACTAAAAAACCTATTTTAAATAGATATTTAAACTACACCACATATATGGGAAAGAATCTTAATATAATTTGTAATACTTATCCTATAAAGGAAGATGGTCAAGCCCTAGGGGCAATATGTGTAACAAGGGAATACTCTAAGGTTAAGACCCTATCAGAAAAAATAATAGAATGGCAAAAGAAGTTGTATGATAAAAAGGGAAAAAATGAAAGTGTGGTAGAGTCAGCCACTTATACGTTTGAAGATATTATAGGTATAGAAAAAATATTAAAAAATAATCTAGACTGGACAAAGAAAGTTTCAAAATCAGATCATCCCGTTTTAATATATGGAGAAACGGGAACAGGAAAAGAGTTAATGGCTCAAAGCATTCACAATGCCAGCAAGAGGAGGGAAGGACCCTTTATACCAATAAACTGTGCAGCTATTCCTGAAAATTTATTAGAGGGAATACTATTTGGAACTGTAAAGGGAGCTTTTACAGAAGCTACAGATAGACAAGGACTATTTGAACAAGCTAACGGAGGAACCCTTTTGCTAGATGAATTAAATTCCATGCCATTAGGTCTACAAGCAAAGCTTTTAAGAGTAATTCAAGAGAAAAAAGTGAGAAGAGTTGGAGCAAATAAGGAGATTCCAATAGACGTTAGAATTATTACCAATATAAATGTAGAGCCTAGCATAGCTGTAAAGAGAAAACTAATAAGGGAAGATTTATTTTATAGATTGGGAGTAGTATATATTAAAATTCCTCCACTTCGTGAAAGAAAGGAAGATATACTTCTTTTGACAGATTCTTTTCTTAAGGAAAATGAGAATGTAAAATTATCAAAGGCTGTAATAGATATGTTTATGGAATATGATTGGCCTGGTAATATAAGAGAGTTAAAGCACGTACTAGAATCTGCCCTCATAATGTTAAAGGAAGATGAGAATGTCATAAAAATACATCATTTGCCTATTCATATTAAAGAGAGGATAGGGCATGAAATTGAGGATAGTACAGAGAATTCAACTATGGATGAAGAAGAAAAACCTCTTGTGGAGACTATGGAAAATGTAGAGAAAGAAACTATTGTAGCCACCCTTAAAAAAAATAATTGGAATGTATCCAAGTCTTCTAGGGAATTGGGATTAAGAAGACAGAGTTTACAATATAGAATGAAGAAATATAACATATGGAAAATGAAATAAAGAGTAAAAAAGCATTTAGATTTGAAATCTAAATGCTTTTTTATTCTTTATAGAACCTTTAATTGTAATCATAAAAAATATTTAAATATAAATCACTTAGATATGTAAAAATTGGAATAAATATGAAAAACGTAAATAAATATATTTGTGAGGGCTAAATAAGAAAAATTATAAAAATGAGAGTCAAAGAGGAGGAAAAATAATATGGCGTTCTTTAGTTTAGGAAGACTAATGGATTTTAAGAAAGGTGCAAAAAAGTTTAATAACAAGGATTTCTTGCAGGCTGTATGTGGAGTTTGTTGTGCTGTTGCTTATGCTGATGGAAGTTGTTCAGATGAAGAAATGGCAACAATGCAAGCTTTAATTATGAACGATGAATCTTTAAGCGAATTCACACCTGGAGAAATTGAAATAGAGATAGAGAGACACAGCAAAAACTTTAAATTAAATCAGATAGTAGGAGAATTAAATGCTAAGAAGGCTGTAAAAGGTTTAGGAGGAACGGAACAGAAAGAAATGACTGTAGCCATTGCCTTAGCCGTAGCTGGAGCTGATGGTAAAATCGATGATAGCGAAGTTAAGGTAATTAAGAAGTTTGCATCAGAAATGGGTGTAAGTACAAGGGCCTTTGGAATATAAAAAAGCTACATATGTTTTAAAGACCTTGGTTATTAATTCTATAAATTGGGAAGTAAGAATAAAAGACTAGTTTAATAATACTAGTATTTTTTCATTGATTTATGATACTTAGCACTTAATAACAATATTATTTTTTATGGTTTTATAGACCAGCTATTGATTACTATTAACTGGTATGTATGAGTGAAGTTCATATAGTTTTAAGGTAACATAAAGTCACTTAGATTATGACATTTAAAGACCCAAAAGAATTAATGTTATTATGTGAAAAAAGTCAATTAAAAAAGTGGATAAATATTAAAGTCTATATTTTTATCCACAACAAGGAGAAGGCGGTAGCTAAAATGATTATCTACATCCTTCTCCTTATATATGTTAACACCATTTACACTTCCGTCATTATATTCATTACTTTAGAATATACATCTAAAAAGACAAACTATTAAAGGGGGATGTGTATGGAATTTAGGTTTGATGTACATAAAATAAGAAAAGAATTTCCCAGTACTAATAAAAAAGTAAATGGTAATCCTGTAGCCATATTAGATGGGCCTGGTGGATCACAAGTTCCTAAAATGGTAGTGGAGAAAATAAATGACTATATGTTTAACCATAATGCAAATGAGCATGGGCAGTTTGAACCTTCTAAGAAAACGGAAGAATTAATAATGGAAGGAAGGGCAGTTCTGGGACAGTTTTTAGGATGTAGTAAGGATGAAATAGCCTTTGGGCCTAGCTCTACTAATAATAACTTCATGTTGGCATTGGCCATCGGTAGGGATTTAGAAGAAGGAGATGAAATCATAATTACAGATATGGATCACACTTGCAATAGATCTCCATGGCTCATGTTAGAAGAAAGGGGAGCTGTAGTTAAAAGTGTAAGGGTAGATCCTAATACTTGTCTATTAGATGAAGAAGATTTTAAGAATAAACTTTCTAACAAAACAAAAGTAGTTGCCCTAAATTATGCATCTAATGCAGTGGGAACCATAACGGATGTGAAAAAACTCATAAAGATGGCCCATGAAGTAGGAGCATTAACTGTGGTAGATGCAGTTCATTATGCTCCCCATAAACCTATAGATGTAAAAGATATAGATACGGACTTTTTACTTTGTTCTGCATATAAATTCTTTGGTCCCCATTTAGGAGTATTATATGCTAAAAAAGAAGTGATGGAGAAAATAAGGACTATTAGGGTTATGGCAGATGATATAGAAGAGCCTCCATATAAGTTTCAAACGGGAACTCCTTGTTATGAGTTGATTTGTGGAGCAGCAAAGGCTGTGAAGTTCATTAGTTGGATCGGTAAAGACTACGAAGAGTATTTTAAATCAGAATTAGAGGGATTATTAGGTAAAAGAAGGAGTATAGTGGCAGGGATGCTGGCCATAGATAAATATGAAGAGGAATTGGCTGAGTATTTAAGGTGTGAGTTAGAGAAAATAAATGGAGTGACTTTATATGGAGCACCTGCGAATCATCCTAAAACTAGTACTGTATCCTTTACCCATGATAAAATAAATTCCATGGAAATCTGTGAGGAATTAGCTGAAGAAGGTATATATGGCTGGAACGGAGATTTTTATGCTATAAAATTAGTTAATGATGTATTAGGCTTAACTGACAGGAGAGGTCTAGTGAGAATAGGTTTTGCTCCATATAATACTATGGATGATGTGAAAAGAACTGTGAAAGTATTAAAGGATATATTAGAGTAATATATAAGGGGCTGAACTTTACAGCCCTTTATTTTATGAGGTAAAATATATGCATTAACATCTAAATAAACTCTGGGGGGAGTACATATGAAACTAGAAGTAAGTATAGTAAATGCCTTTGGAAAAAGTGAAGAAGGTGGAAATGGGGCTGGGGTTGTAGTAGATGCAAATAACCTTAGTGAAGAACAAATGCAACAAATAGCAAAGGAAGTAGGATTATCAGAAACAGCCTTTGTACAAAAAAGTAGTAAGGCAGATTTTAAAGTAAGATTTTTCACACCAGCAGAAGAGGTAGATTTATGTGGTCATGCTACCATAGCCACATTCTATTTACTTAAGAAAAGGGGATTAATAAAGATAGGAAACTACACTCAAGAAACTAAAGCAGGAGTATTAAACGTACAGGTAAATGAAGATAATAGCATATTGATGGATCAAAGTATACCTGAGTTTTTTGAGGAGTTAGATAAGGAAGAAATAGCTAAATCCTTAAACATAGATGTAGAACATATTAGTGATGAACTACCAGTTCAAATAGTATCTACAGGATTAAAAGATATTATGATTCCTATAAAGACTATGGAAATATTAAATTCTATAGAGCCTAATTTTCAAATGATAACAGAAGTAAGTAAAAAATATGAAGTGGTAGGGTACCATGTTTTTTCTTTAGAAACGATGGAAAATGCCACTGCCCATTGCAGAAATTTTGCTCCCCTATATGACATACCAGAAGAATCAGCAACAGGTACATCTAATGGAGCCCTTAGTTCATATCTATATAAACATGATAAATTAGATAAAATGTATAACTTAGTATTTGAACAGGGATATGCCATGAAAAAGCCATCAGAAATTAGAGCTGCATTAGAAGTAGAAAAGGGACAAATAAGAAAGGTGAAAGTTGGAGGTTGTGCCCTAGAGGTAAAACCTATGATAGTGAGTATATAATGATAAAAGAGATAAATTATAGATATAATTTATCTCTTTTTCATATACATTATGAATTTGAACTTACCTAGACTTTACATTAAATTTACATGGAGTATATTAATGATAAGAAATTATTGTATAAGCAGTTGCTGTTGTATCTCCTTGATTGGAATAGGTATGTTTTACATCTGTACTAAACTTCAACATTTGGCCTTTTTCTATAGAGTAGTTCTTTTCGTTTATTGTCACATCTATAGTTCCTTCTACTACTAATAAAAACTCTTCAATGCCATTTGCATGGGTACTGGAGTTATGTACCGTATTAGGCTCTATTTCTACCCAAAATACTTCAAATTTTCTATTAGAATCAAAAGGTGCAAAGGGATAGGCTTTGTATTTAGAATTAACTTCGTGAAGAGGAGTTACCTGTTCCTTTGAAATTATAGTTGGCTTTGTAGTTTTCTCGTCTACTAATGAAGTGAAAGATACTTGAAGGCCGTTGCATATTTTCCACAGGGTATTAATAGTTGGATTAGATTCTCCCCGTTCTATCTGACCTAACATACTTTTACTTATTCCCGTAACCTCTGATAATTTGTCTAATGTATATCCTAGGGACTTTCTTAAGTCCTTTAAATTATTTCCTATAACATGATTTAACTTGTCCATATTTCCTCCTTAAAAAACTTGTGCCACATAATGGAATATATTATAATAAAACGTATAATAATACGTTATGTTGGAAATTATGTTAATATAACGTACTCGAATATATTATACCACGATAAACTATTATTATGAACAAATATGAGAGGGGGAGTACAAATGGAAATAATGAGAGAAAATGCATTAAGTTTATTGAAAGAACATGTAGAAGCAGATAGTCTTATGAAACATTGTCTGGCGGTTGAGGCTTCTATGAGGGGTTATGCTAAGAAATTTGGAGAAGATGTGGAGAGATGGGGAGCCTGTGGGTTGTTACATGATGTGGATTTTGAAAAGTATCCAGATACTCATCCACTACCAGGAACAGAAATACTAAAGGACAGTGGATATGATGATGAATTTGTAACGGCAGTAAAGGGCCACTCTAATAGTACAAATACTCCTAGAGAAACTACTTTGGCAAAGACTTTATATTCAGTAGATGAGTTATCGGGATTTGTAATTGCCTGTGTATTAGTAAGACCTAATAAGTTTGAGGGATTAAAGGTAAAGTCCATTAAGAAAAAGCTTAAGGACAAGGCCTTTGCTAAGGCAATAAATAGAGATCAAATAAAGGAAAGTGCAGATGAATTAGGAGTGGATCTTACAGAACATATACAAACTGTAGTAGATGCTATAGTTTTAAGAGAAACAGAATTAAATGAAATGGGAATGAGTTTAATAGGATAAAAAAGAGATAAAACTTAACGTTTTATCTCTTTTTTCATCATTTTAATTTCCAATCAAAATAAAATTTACCTCTAGCATCATTCGCTTTTATTTTTAGTTTATATATATTATGTTTTTTTACTGGAATGGACACAGTTCTAGTTTCACCAGATTTAAAAATTAATTTGGGAGAATTATTAAAATATATACCCATGTCAATGTAACCATTTATTCTAGAAGAGTAACTTATTATTAAATCTCCATCCCTTTGAAATCTCAGTTCCTTTTCCTTTGTACCTGTAAAATCCTTTAGTACACCATTATATGTATTTGATGAAGAATCTATTCTTATGGAAGAATCATCAGTAGAAGGAATTGGATTTACTCCCTTTGAGTAACCAGAGGCAATTCCCAATAATAAAACTACTAATAGTATACATATGATTCTAACGGTACCATTAGATAAATCAAACTGAAAGTTGTATGATTTTTTTTCTATGGTTTCTCCATAATTTTTATATATTCTAAATTCCCTTATGAAAATATAAGATAAAAATCCCATTTCATAGGGGATAAACAGAGATACCACTATCCATAAAATCTTATCCATTCGAACCTTTGAAGCATCATTATATATGTATGCTATTTTAAATAATATGAAGAAAGTTTTAAGTAAGAGGCTTAAAACACCCACATTGATGAAAAAATTATTAAATGTATTTAAATTTTGAAATAAAGGATTCATGAAATACCTCCTTGTGTAAAAAATATCCATTTTAATTATATATGAAAAATTACATTATGCCAATAAAGAGAACATTGTTATAATAATTTGTTTATAGATATAGATAAATTATTTCCAAATTTAATAAATTCTAGCTATATATGAGTTTTGGCAAATTAGAAAAATTTTGAATTTATACACAAGTTGTTTGACTATTTGCTTTTTTGTAGTATAATAAATTTATTAAAATTGTACGCCATGTAGAAACAAAAAGGCCTATAAAAGGTGGAAATGTACGCGAGGAAAAGACGGATGCTTTTTCTATGAGATAAAGTAAAAAAATGCTATGAAGGAAATTATTAAAAAAGGCTATAAATATAGATATTGTACAATACTAAATAAATATACTACACAAATATAAAACAAAGAAAAGAAAGAAGGGATACTTTATGTCAAAAATGATGGATGCACTAGTAAAAAAATATGCAGAGCCAGGGTTATGGTTAGAAAAAGTTCCTTTTCCAGAGGTAAAAGAAGGGGAAGTACTTGTTAAAATGCGTAAAACGGCTATATGTGGTACGGATGTACATATATATAACTGGGACAAATGGTCACAAGACACTATTCCTGTGCCAATGACAATAGGACATGAATTTGTTGGTGAAGTAGTAGAGGTTGGAGAAGGCGTAAAAGATATTAAAGTAGGAGATATAGTTTCAGGTGAAGGACATATTGTATGTGGTAAATGTAGGAACTGTCTTGCAGGTAGAAGACATTTATGTAAAGATACTGAAGGTATAGGAGTAAATAGAACTGGTATTTTTGCTGAATATGCATCTATTCCTGTTACAAATATTTGGCTTTGTGACCCAACAATACCAGAAGATGTATTAAGTATTTTTGATCCTCTTGGAAATGCCGTACATACAGCATTATCATTTGATTTATTAGGAGAAGATGTTCTTATTACAGGAGCTGGCCCTATTGGTATAATGGCTGCAGCAATAGCTAAACAGGCTGGAGCAAGATATATAGTAGTAACAGATGTAAATGATTATAGATTAGAACTTGCAAAGAAAATGGGAGCTACAAGGGTAGTAAATGTGGCAAAACAAACAATAAGAAGTGTTATGGACGAATTGGGAATGAAAGAAGGATTTGATGTAGGTCTTGAAATGTCAGGAAATGCACAAGCATTTAATGATATGATAGATGCCATGTTCCACGGTGGTAAAATTGCATTATTAGGAATACAAGGACCTGAAACTACAGTAGATTGGAATAAAATTGTATTTAATGGCCTATTCCTAAAAGGTATATATGGAAGAGAAATGTTTGAAACTTGGTACAAAATGACTGCAATGCTTCAATCTGGTTTAGATATAGCACCAGTAATAACACATAATTTCCATTATACAGAATTTGAAAAGGGCTTTGAAATAATGAAAAGCGGTCAGTCAGGAAAAGTAATACTTAATTGGAAATAGATTGAATATAAAAATATAGATGAGTTGTTAATAAGGGAGAGTGGAGAAATGTTTAAATCAGCTAAAGAAATTTATGCTAATGAATTACAAGGAATTAAAGATGCTGGATTATGGAAATCTGAAAGATTCATAACTACACCACAAAGAAGCAGAATTGATACGACGAAGGTAAACGATGTCCTAAATATGTGTGCAAACAATTATCTTGGTCTATCAGATAATCCATTAGTAAAGGAAGCAGCAAGAGCAAGTTATGATAACTGGGGATATGGATTGTCATCAGTAAGATTTATTTGTGGAACACAAGAAGTGCATAAACAATTAGAACAAAAGCTAAGTGAATTTTTAGAGACAGAAGATACAATTTTATATTCATCATGTTTTGATGCAAATGGTGGTTTATTCGAAACAATAACAACAGCAGAGGATGCAATAATAAGTGATGAACTTAACCATGCAAGTATAATCGATGGAGTAAGACTAAGTAAAGCTAAAAGATATAGATATAAAAATAATGACATGGCAGATTTAGAAGCTAAACTTATTCAAGCTGATAAAGATGGAGCACGTATTAAACTTATAGCAACAGATGGTGTATTTTCAATGGATGGAATAATAGCTGATCTAAAGGGAATATGCGACCTTGCTGATAAGTACAACGCTCTTGTAATGGTAGATGATAGTCATGCAGTTGGATTTACAGGAAAACATGGAAAAGGAACTCATGAATATAGAGATGTAATGGACAGAGTAGATATAATAACAGGAACATTAGGAAAGGCACTAGGAGGAGCAAGTGGTGGATATACAAGTGGTAGAAAAGAAATAATCGATCTACTTAGACAACGTTCTAGACCATACCTATTCTCAAATACTTTAGCACCAGCTATTGCATCTGCATCATTAAAGGTTTTAGAAATGCTTACAGAAAGCACAGAATATAGAGATAAGCTTGAAGAAAACACAAAATACTTTAGAGAAAAAATAAAGGATATAGGCCTTGATATTATAGAAAGTGAACATCCAATAGTTCCAGTAATGCTTGGCGATGCAGTACTTTCACAAAAAATGGCAGAAAAAATGCTTGAAAAGGGTGTTTATGTGATTGGATTCTATTATCCAGTAGTGCCAAAAGGAAAAGCAAGAATCAGAACACAAATTTCAGCAGCTCATTCAAAAGAAGATTTAGACTTTGCAATAAATGCATTTAAAGAAGTAAAAGAAGAGTTAGGAATATAAAAAAAAAGTTAGACAATTATATATAATTGTCTAACTTTTTTTACTTTATATATAAACATCCTCTATCACATTCTAAAACCCATAGAAAAAACTAATTTCACATAGAATCCATTCCAAATTATAATAGAAATTGAAATCATAGTTTTTTAGGGAGATGTTAAATTGGAAAATAAAAGTTCTTTTAAAATAAAAATTATAGCAGGAATACTATTATTGTATGTTCTTGTTAAACCAATTAGGGAAAACATAAATGAAGTAGTAATTTTAATGAAGAGTTTAAATGTGGATGCGGTAAAGGCATATATATTATCCTTTGGCATATGGGCACCCATAGTATCATTTTTACTCATGATATTTCAATCGGTGGCAGCACCTTTACCAGCCTTTTTAATTACATTTTCAAATGCTGCTTTATTTGGTTGGGTGAAGGGAGCACTTTTATCCTGGTTTAGTGCCATGGCAGGGGCAGTTCTTTGCTTTTATATAGCTAAATTTTTTGGAAGAGATGTGGCAGAAAAATTAACTAGCAAGTATGCCTTAGAAAGTGTAGATGTATTTTTTGATAAATACGGAAAATATGCCATATTAATAGCTAGGTTATTACCCTTTGTATCCTTTGACATAGTAAGTTATGCTGCTGGTCTTACATCTATGAGTTTTTGGTCATTTTTCTGGGCTACGGGAATTGGTCAATTGCCTGCTACCCTAGTCTATTCTTATATTGGGGATATGCTGGTGGGAGATGTGAAGATGGTAGTGTTTGGTCTATTAATGTTATTTTCAGTAAGTGTATTAATGTTCTTACTTAAAAAGATGTGGAATGATAAAAATAAATTAGCTCTATTAAATAAAGAAGATATGATCTAATAATATGGATCATATCTTCTTTGTTTATGTAAAGGAAAAAATTAGTATATAAATATATGTTTTATGGTATACTGTTTTTATTAATTTAAGAGAAAAGTTGGAGGAAATATGATAAATAAATATAGGGAGTTTATAGAAAAATATCTAATAGTAATAGGAGGATTAATAATCCTTGGTCTTCTTTATAAAAATGTAGACAATATAAAGGCCATATCAGTTAAGTTTTTCAGTATATTAACACCATTCATTATAGGATTTATAATTGCTTATTTATTAAATCCATTAATAGAGTTGGTGTCTCGTAGATTAAATATGAAAAGGGGATTATCAATATTAGGGGTATATACTTTATTTTTCATAGGATTAATATCCTTATTTACAGTTCTTATACCTACTATAGTAAAGAGTTCTATAGATATAGTGAATAATGTACCAACAGGAACGGAAGACATGTATAGGTATTTAAAAAAGATAACTACACCTGAGATAAGGGATCTAGTATTAAATGGATTAGAAGAAGTAAAGGGAAAGATTCCCCTATTTTTAACCTCTATTTTTAGTAATATAGGAGACTTATTTCAGGGATTTACAAGTTTTATTATAACTATTGGTATGAGTATAATTATTTCTATATATTCTACTATTGATAAGGATAATTTAATAAAGCTTGCTAAAGATGTAATATATACTCTATTAGGAAAAGAAAGAGCTCATAAAACTATATATGTATTAAATAATTGTAATGGAATTTTTAAAAAATTTATAGGTGGAATAAGTTTAGAAGCATCCATAGTAGGAGTTATAGCCATAGTAGGATTTTTTTTCATGAAGATAAAATATGCCACATTATTGGGAATTATAATAGGTATAACTAATATAATCCCATATGTGGGCCCATTCATAGGTGCTACACCAGCCGTATTAGTAACTTTATTTTATAGCCCCATAAAAGCTTTATCCGTAGCCATATTTATATTAATTTTACAGCAATTTGATGCAAACTTTTTAAATCCTAAGATTATGGGAAATGTTGTAGGTTTATCTCCCGTTTGGATATTATTTGCCCTAGCAGTAGGTGGAGGATATTTCGGTATATTGGGAATGATATTAGCCGTACCGATAGCTGCCATTATAAAGATATTTTTAGTACCTTTAATAAGGGAATTTGAATAAATAAGAACAAATCACAAAAACTATATAAATAGAATAATATAGGGTATAGATTCTTAAAATTATGAAGAAATCTATACCCTATTATTATGCATAAATATTATCACTAAAAATGAAGAAAAATGATGAAAAAACATATAATGTGAAGAAATCAAGAGTAATTGTACAATTTTTCCCTTTTAATTAATAAAAATAAAATAAAATGGCCGAAAACCTTTTCATAAAGGGATAAAATAATGTACAATATATAGTAGGAAAGAACTATTTTAATAAAGGAGGAATGCAATTGGCGAAATTAACAGTTATAGGAATAGGCCATGGTGGATTTGCCGTTGCTGGAGATTTGGCTTTAGCGGGCCATGAGGTTACCATGTATGTGGCAGAGAGATATAAAGAGAGAGTAAAGGATTTGTTTGATAAAAAGACAATCCACGTATCTGGAGAAGGAAGAAATGGAATAGCTCATATCCATAATGTGACTTCAGATCCTAAAATAGCTTTTATAAACGATATTATAATTCCAGTTATACCAGCTTATTCACAGGAAAAATTTGCCCACGAAACGGCACCATATCTAAGAGCAGGGCATAAAATATTTTTAACTCCAGGCTCCACTGGGGGAACTTTAGTAATAGGAAAGATACTTCATGAATTAGGAAAAAGCAAAGATATTATCTTATCAGAGTTACACACTCTTCCATATGCTTCAAGAAAAACAAGCGAAACAGGTGTTGATATAATCCTTAGATGTAAAAAACTATACTTTGCAGCTTTCCCAGCTAAATACAATGAGGAAATGTATAATATAATAAAGCAATTATATCCATGTACAGAGTTGAGAAAGGACGTATTAGAAACTTCTTTAAACAATGGAAATCCAATTTCACATCCTGTACCTATGGTTTTAAATGCAGCTAAAATAGATTTCTTTGGTGATGAGCATTACCACTATAAAGAGGGAATAAGTCCTTCAGTAGCAAGGGTAATAGAGAAACTTGATTCGGAGAGAGAGAAAGTCTGTGCAATGTTTGGATATGAAGTAATCCCAACTAAAAAGAGAATATTTGATATGGGATATGCACCAAATGAAGAAACCCTTTATGAGGCTTATCATAAAAGTCCAATATTCAGTTCTATAAAGGGACCAAAGAGCTTATCCAATAGATATTTAACGGAAGACACACCGTATTCATTAGGAGTACTAGCCAGTTTGGCTCACCAAGTGGATATTAAAACTCCTATTATGGATTCAATTATGACAATAGCTTCAGCCTTAATGGATGAAGATTATTTAGATACAGGAAGAACTACAAAAGAATTAGGTATTGATAAAATGGATATAAATGAAATAAAAGAATTTTTAGTAAAAGGATATGAGAATTAAATAAATAATATAAAGGAAGGCTAAATCCATATGGATTTAGCCTTAAATCTTTTAAAGGATATGTTCCATAATATATCATACATATTAATATTGAAATATTTAGAAAAAGTCTATAGTATTATATGTAATACGGAAAATTAGGAGGACCTTATGTGGAGACGACTCTGGGCTTATTCAGGATTACCAAGAGAAATATATATTCTTGCCATAGCTAAAACTGTGAATTCTCTAGGTAATTTTGTATATCCTTTTTTGACCATGTTTTTAACGGATTACTTAAACCTTTCTCCAGCCAAGGCAGGATTAACTATGTTTATGGTCACCGTATCCTATGTACCTGGATCATTAATAGGGGGAAAACTAACGGATAAGATAGGGCGAAAAAAGGTCTATATAATATGTCAGTCTTTAGCTGCTTTATCTTTTATACCCTGTGCATTTTTAGGAAAATCCATGTGGATACCTAGATTTTTAATGTTAGCATTGTTCTTCAATGGTGGAGCAGGACCAGCCATAAGTGCTATGACAGCAGATTTGACCAATGAGAAAAATAGAAAAAGTAGCTTTTCCCTATTATACTTAGGAAGTAATGTGGGTTTTGCCATAGGTACAGCAACGGCAGGATTTTTATATAGAAATTATAAGCCGATTATATTTTTAGGAGATGCAGCTACTACTTTAATTTCTTTAGTTCTAGTAGGTGTGATTATAAAGGATACTATGCCATCCTTAGATAAAATAAATGAAGGATATGGTGAAACTAACAAAGAAAGATCTGAAGAAGGTAATGTTATTAGTATTTTAATAAGAAGACCATTTTTATTATGCTTTAGTATTATATCCATAATTGCCTATTTTGTATATAATCAATATTCCTTTAGCACACCCATTTATGCCAACTTCATATTTGGATATAATGGACCTAAATATTTTGGTATAGTAATGTCTTTTACGGGAGTAATAGTAGTTTTACTTACTAGCCCTATTACACTTATTACAAGAAAAATTAAGCCAAGTATAAACATGTCCATAGCTTTAATCTTTTATGCCATAGGATTTGGAAGTATATATTATGCTAAGAATTTATACCTGTTTTTATTGTCAGCCTTAATATGGACTATTGGAGAAATATTAGCAGCCACAAATTCAGGAGTATATATAGCAAATCATACTCCCATATCCCATAGGGGACGAGTTAATTCCATAATTCCCCTTATACAAGGAACGGGTGAAGCTTATAGTCCTCCTATAATGGGTAGATTCATACAACAATATGGGATAGTTATGGTATGGCCTTTCACCTTTGTATTAGGTCTTGTAGGTGCTCTAGGTATGTATATATTGTATTTTGTAGAAAATAAATTGGATAAAAAATCATAATTCTTATGATTCGTTATGGAACCCTATGGGTCCCTTCGACGATTGCTAATGCAATCTGAAGACCCTCCTTTAAACAGGCAGGGGAATTCTTCACCCACACCCTCTTATTTTTTTAGTTATCTACAGTTTTGTAAATTTATGATTTCCTAGCAACTAAAAAAAGAAAAGTGAACTGGATTAACCAGTTCACTTTTCTTTTTAGGAGTAAATATTTAAAAAAATTAGTTTGGGGCGTAATAATTTTAAATATCTATCTATATTTTAAACTTTTTTGCATGGTTTTTTAACTCGTCTACAAGACTATTTAAATTAATTACATAATTTAATATGGTCTCCATGGATGCGCTTTGTTCTTCTGATGATGCGGCAACCTCTTCTGTGGAAGCTGCTGTTTCTTCTGATAAAGCAGATAAATTTGTAATCATATCTAAAAGTTTATCTTTCTTTATATTCATGTCTTCATTATAGCTTTGAACATTATCTACTGCCTCATATAGTCCTTCTATGGATGAGGAAATTTCTTGGAAGGAAGACTGAGTCATCATAACTGAAGTATCTTGCTCATCAGTTATTTCTCTAGCTTTATTAATACCTTCAAGGGCAGTTTTAGACTGAAGTTGAATCTTATTTATTATATCTTTAATAGTTTGGGTAGAAGCATTAGATTGTTCTGCAAGTTTTCGCACTTCTTCAGCAACTACAGCAAATCCTCTACCTTCTTCACCAGCCCTAGCAGCTTCTATGGCTGCATTTAATGCAAGTAAGTTAGTTTGTTCAGATATGTTAGCTATAGTATCTGTTATTACACCTATTTCCTCTGCCATCCTATCCATTTCAACTACCATATTATTAACATGAGTAACGGAAGATTGAACTTCTTGAGATTTTTCAATCAGGGTATTAATAGTATCTAAGCCCACATTATTATTTTTACTAGATTTAATGGCAAGGTCCTTTATGTCCTGGATTTTATCTGATACTAAGTTTATACTTTCAGCTAAATCGTTCACATTATTTGCTCCATCTTCAATTTCTTTAGCTTCATCATCGGCGCTCATGGCTACTTCATTGATTGCTCTAGATATTTCATTAATAGTATTTTTATTTTCTTCAGTCATTTGTACCACATTATCAAAAGTATGAGATAAGGTATCAGAAGAATCCTTAATTTGAGAAACTAGATTTTTTAAATCATCTTGCATTTGATTTATACCATTGGCTAGTATCCCTATTTCATCATTTCTATTCATTAAGTTACTACTTAATTTTATGGAGAAATCTCCCTTGGAGATGGTTTTTAATTGTTCCGAAATTTTAAGTAATGGATTAGTAAATTTATTTGCAAATAGCATGATAAATAAGGAAGAGAGAATTATAGAAACTAATACTAAAACCATAATTATATTATTTATACTATTTGCTAATGTCATTAATTCATCCTTTTGGATAATTGCTATGAATTTCCAACCTGATGAGGGAGATGTATAGAGATTTCCATAGTAAGAAACGTCTTTTTCAACAAATTCAAAGTTATCATTATCTTTACTTAAAACATTATTAAATTCTTCAATATTTAATTCTGATATGTTTTTAAAGTTCATTTCTGAATTTTTAGGATGGGCTAATATGGTCCCATTATTATCTAATAATATTATGTATCCATTTTTACCTATCTTAATATTTTTAGTTATTTCCGTTAAAGACTTTAAACTCACATCTAAACCTTGTACTCCTAAAAATTCACCATTAGTATCTGTGATAGATGTAACTGTACTTATAATAACTGCATCATCTGCTGGATAATAATATGGAGAAGTACGGACGGTTTTTCCATTGTTTTTTAAGACAGCTTCGTAAAAGGGTCTTTTTCTAGGATCATAATTATCCATTGTGCCTGATTCAGGCCATTGAATATAACCACCATATTTAGTTGCCATGTACACATAGGATGACTTAGGGTGACTTTTTGCGAATCCATTAAAGATTTCATAAATTTCTTGCTCCATTCCACCATTTTGTGAAGGAGTCATTTTTTTTATATTGGTTTTGTCCACATAGGATGTAATACTATCATCAGCTTTTTTTATTATGCTATTATTTGCTAACATGTTAGCGTTTTCTGAAACAGATTCAAAATACATGTTAATAGCATTATCTACTTGAAGGATTTCCTTAGAAGATGCTTCTAAAAACTGATTTTTTAATGTGGTTTTAAACCTTTGATTAATGTACATTCCTATAATGAGAATAGGAATTATAACTATTGGTAGTATGGAAAAAATCATTTTTTTCTTGAGACTAGAAAATGATCCTTTCTTTGACATATATCCACCCCTTTTCTTTTTATCACAAAAGTATGTATACAGACATTATATCAGCTTTGTTGATAAAATTCGATATATTTAAACAATTTTCATAATCATGATTATGTTATTGTACGGAATTGTTCATATGTAATATACCCATAGAATAAATCTAAAAAAAATTACAAAAAATACGTAAATCAATGAAAAATCCATTTGTACATAAGCAAGTATGGTATTATAGGATTACTTATAAAAAAATAAAAGAAAATGATAGGGCCTTAAGGGATATAATTAGAAAAGAGTAAGGGAAGATTTAAGGAGGCAAAATATGAGCTTATTAGGTTTTGGAGTCCAAGTTACTACAGGTATTAGCATTATATTTCTATTAAATATGATACTTGCCTTTGTGGTTATATTTTTTGAGAGAAAACATCCTTCCTCCACGTGGGCTTGGATAATGGTATTATTACTTATTCCTGTTGTGGGATTTATACTTTATTTACTATTTTCTCAGAATTTAAGTAAAAGAAAATTATTTAAGTTAAGAAAAGAAGAAGAAGAAGTAACCACCAGAATGAAAGAACATCAGTTAAAAAATATTAATGAAGGAAAAATTCAATTTAAAGATCCATCCATGTCTCAATATAAAGACATGATAAGAATGAATTTATTAGAAGAGAATGCTGTACTTAGTCAAGATAATCATATAGAAATATTTAAAGAGGGAGAAGGCAAATTTAAAGAACTCATAGAATGTATAAAAAATGCTAAGGATCATATTCATATAATGTACTATATTTTTAGAAGAGATGAACTTGGTATGAGGATAGTAAATGCGCTTATCGAGAAGGCTAGAGAAGGAGTAGAAGTAAGATTTATATATGATGCTATAGGAAGTAAATTTGTAAAGAGAAAATCCTTTAAGGATTTACAAGAAGCAGGTGGAAAGGTAGAATTATTTTTTCCATCATCTATACCTATAATAAATCCTAAGGTGAACTATAGAAATCATAGAAAGATAGTAGTAATAGATGGAGAAATAGGATTTGTAGGTGGATTTAATGTGGGAAATGAATATTTAGGTCTAGATAAAAAATTAGGTTATTGGCGAGATACCCACCTAAAAATAAAGGGTGGAGGTGTAGGGGGACTACAATCTAGATTTATATTAGATTGGCGCTTTGCATCTCATGAGCCTATGGATGATCTACATAGATATTTTCCAATGAAGACATGTGATGGACAAGCAGGGATTCAAATAGTTTCTAGTGGACCAGATTCTCAAAAGGAACAAATAAAGTATGGGTATATTAAGATGATAAATGAGGCAAAGAAAAATGTTTATATACAGACTCCATATTTTATACCAGATGAAAGCATGTTAGAGGCCTTAAAAATAGCAGCATTATCTGGGATAGATGTAAAAATAATGATTCCTAATAAACCAGATCATATATTTGTATATTGGGCTAGCTATTCTTACGTGGGGGATTTATTAGACGCGGGAGCTGAAGTTTATTTATATGAAAAGGGATTTTTACATGCTAAGACTTGTGTAATAGATGGGAAGGTGGCCTCTGTAGGGACGGCCAACTTAGACAATAGAAGCTTTAGGTTGAATTTTGAAGTGAATGCATTTATATATGATAGAAAAACTGCAAAGGAATTAGAAGATATATTTATGGAAGATTTAAAGGAATGTAGAAAAATTACTAAAGAAGAATATAAGAATAGATCTAGTTTGATCAAATTTAAAGAATCCATATCTAGACTAATAGGGCCTCTTCTATAAGGTCTATAGGTGAGCTAACAATCTTAAGGAATCTGTAAGGAAGTTTAAAATAAAATAATAACTTTTAGTAAAGGTTTATCTAAATGTAGATAAACCTTTACTCGTTTTTAAAATCATGAAGTGTATAAACTATATTTCCGGAATTATCAGGAGTTTGGGACCATTTAATTGTATTGGCTGGAGCAGCTGATAAAAAGAATTTGTTTGTATGATCATTAGTAGAATGGATAAACTCAAATAAAACATATTTTCTATGTTGATCAGAGTCATCGTAATAGTATATTACTCCTCCTTTAAGGCCCATATTACTATGATCATTTACTTTAAATATGATTCCCTTATGACCTGGTGGAATGGAGCTTATAGGACATTTTTCAAACTGTCCATCTATTAAGTATTCTGTTTGGTATTTTAATTCTACAGGAAGGTTATTAATTACTTTTATTGTGGAACAATTGCAAAAATCAGTATTCTTCATATTATCACTCAAAAAAATCCCTCCAAAAGCTAATAATATACATTATATGTATACAATAACTTATTGGGTACTCTTATCCACTAGATTAAATAATGCATTTATTGGTGGTGATATCCACTTATCCTTATGGTAAGTAATATTATTAGGTATGGAAAAGGTCTTATCCTCCATAAGAACTTCAAATAATTCTTTATTAGCTAACTCTTCTTTTACTGTAACTCTAGGTAAAAATGATAGTCCAAATCCACTCTTTACAAGTTGCTTTATGGCAGCGATACTTTCAAATTCCAATGTGGACTTAGCCATGACTCCATGGATTCCTAAGTATTGTTCAAACAATGTTCTGTAATGGCTTCCCCTTTGAGTTAATATGAAATTTTCATTTATTAAATCAGAGGGTACTAAGTATTTTTCCTTTGTAAAGGGATGATTTTTATTTACTATTAGAGTTAAAGGTTCATCACACAGGGCCTTTTCTATTATATCAGGGTGATTGGATGGTTTGTTTAGTGAAAAGGCCACATCTATCATATTTTTCCTTATCCAATTGGGGAATTCATAACAATGGCCAATCTTAATTTTTAAATCCACATGAGGATATAAGCTTCTATAATCACGAAAGAGTTTTGGATATTTAAATACACAAAGACTTTCTGTCATGGCAATGGTCAACTTTCCTTTTATGATGGAAGAAGATGAAGATATGGTATTTTGAGCTTCTTCGCATAAATTTAATATTTTTTTTGCATAAAATAATAAGGTTTCACCATCTTTGGTAAGATATACATCATGACCTAATCTTTCAAAGAGTTTGGTATCTAACTGGTTTTCTAATTTACGTATTTGATCTGAAATACTAGATTGGGCATAATTGAGTATTTCAGCCCCTTTAGAGAAACTTTTATTTTGAGCTACTACTAAAAAAGTTCTAAGCAATTTAGTCTCCATAAATAACACTCCCATGTCTATCGGATAAACCGATATTCTATATCAAATATATCTATTTTACTGTTATATATATGTATGTTAACATGAAATTGCCTTAACTTAGTATAAAAATTTTAAAAATCAAGAGGGGTTGAATATGAGTAGAAAAATGCTTTATATGTTACTTGTTGTTACAACCATGTTTTGGGGAGCATCTTTTGCAGTAGTTAAAATGGCCATGGAGGATTTGACACCTGCTCAATTATTATTTTTAAGATGCATATTTTCAGCAGCCATATTCTTTGTAATCTTATTTAGGGTACCTAAAGAGAGAAGAATGAAAAACATGAAGGATTATGCTTATACGGCTTATTTAGCTTTCATTGGAATAACAGGATATTTAATAATTCAATACACAGGTCTAAAATATACATCTACTGTAAATGCATCATTGCTAGTAGGCATAGCACCCATAGTAGTAGCCATATACTCTGTAGTTGTATATAAGGAAAAGATGAGTAAAATAAAAACAATAGGTCTTTTTGTATGTATTATGGGAATAGCACTCACCATAACCAAGGGAGACTTAACGAAAGTAACTATCGGTAAAAATTTATTTGGTGATATGTGCATGATCATAAATGGATTTATGCTAGCAGCCTTTTCCATAGGTGCAAAACGGATTTTAAAGAAATATGATTCTCTTGTAGTGGTAGCTTATATGTATATTTTAGGAACTATTATGATGATTCCTGTAGTAACCGTACCAAATCCATTATCACCAATACCTATAATAAATAAGATAGGCTCCATAAGTATATGGACCTATATGTCAGGACTATATCTTGCTATTCCTTGCAGTGTATTCGGTTTTTATATTTGGTATAAGGCCATTGATGAAATTGGAGCAACACAGACATCTGTATTTAATTATATAAATCCTTTAATTGCAGCCATAATATCTGTCATGTATTTTAATGAAAATTTAACAGCATTCACATTTATAGGTGGAGTTTGTATAATAGTAGGCGTATTTTTAAATAATGCGGAAAATCTGCTACAAGGGAACTGGCCGAAGAGAATATTTTTAAGAAAGAGAAAAGCCTATACTTAGGCTTTTTTTTATTTACATAAATATTAATTATTTTTTATATAAAGACATAATACAACATGAAAATACAAAACGTTATCAAGAAAAAACTTGAAATAATTCGTTATATAACGTACAATTTTAATGTATGGCAAACTATTATGCGAAAGTGAGGAGTTTTGTATGAATTATGACGTTATTATAATCGGAGCAGGACCTTCCGGAATATTCACAGCATTGGAGTTAGTGAGAGGGGGCTCTCATAAAAAAGTATTACTAATAGAAAAGGGCAGAAAAATAGAGAGAAGATATTGCCCAAAGGATAAAACTAAAGAATGTGTTTCATGTAAGCCCTATTGTCACATAACTACAGGATTTTCTGGAGCAGGAGCTTTTTCTGATGGGAAATTATCTCTTAGCTATGAGGTAGGAGGAGATTTACCAAGGTTAATAGGAAGAGAAAAAGCCCAGGAAGCTATAGATTATGCAGATAAGATTTACTTGGAGTTTGGAGCAGATACTAAGGTTGAAGGATTAGGAAATGTAGAAGAAATCAAAGGTATAAGAAGAAAGGCAATAGAAGCAGGTCTGAAACTTGTGGATTGTCCCATAAGACATTTAGGTACAGAGAAGGCTCAAGAAATATATTTTAGAATACAGGAACATTTAATTAACAATGAAGTAGAGATTAAATTCAACACTACAGTAACGGATTTAGTTATAGATGAGGGATGTATAAAGGGCGTAAATATAAAAGACTCCATGGGTGATACAGAAGAAGTCATATATGGAGATAAGGTAGTAGTATGTACTGGAAGGAAGGGTGCATACTGGCTTAAGAATATGTGTGAAAATCATAATATAGATCATAAAGCAGGAACTGTAGATATAGGTGTAAGAGTAGAAGTTAGAAATGAAGTGTTAGAGAAAGTAAATAATGTTTTATACGAATCAAAGTTAATAGGTCATCCTAAGCCATTTAAAAACAAAGTAAGAACCTTTTGCCAAAATCCTGGAGGATTTGTTAGCCAGGAAAATTATGATAATAATTTAGCCGTAGTTAATGGACATTCTTATAAAGAGAAAAAAAGTAATAATACTAATTTGGCTATTTTATGCTCACATAATTTTTCATATCCTTTCAATAAGCCTATAGAGTATGGTAAAAAGGTTTCAGAATTAGTGAATATGTTAGGAAACGGAAAAATATTAGTTCAAAGATATGGAGATATACTAGATGGTAAGAGAACTTGGCAAGAGGAACTAGAACAGTCAAATGTGGTTCCCACATTACCGGATGCAGTGGCAGGAGATTTAACATCAGCCATATCCTATAGAACCATGACTAATATATTAAACTTTATAGAGGCCATGAATGTGGTTGTGCCAGGATTTGCTAGTAGAGAAACCCTATTGTATGGACCAGAAGTTAAGTTTTATTCAAATAAAATAGAATTAGATGAAAATTTTGAGACTAATGTAAAGGGTTTATACTGTTTAGGTGATTCTAGTGGATGGACTAGGGGCCTTCAAATGGCATCAGCCATGGGAACCTTAATGGGAAAAATATTAGGATAATAAAAGGGAGTATTTAAGATTCTAAATCTTAACTACTCCTTTAATTATTTATAGATCTATACTTCTAGAGACATAAGCTTTGAAATTTAAATCCCTATATATATTAGTAATTTTCCTATTTAACCTTCTATTTTTAGAGTATTCTATAACATATATATTAAACCCGTGATCCTTAAGGGAACTTAAGTATTCTATTGTATAATTAATATCTGTATTACTTTTCTTAGAAAATATATTATATTTGTAATCATCTATACTGGTATAAACTTCTTCCTGGTTCATTCCATACAAGAAATTATCCACATTAATATTTTCAGAGAAGGCTTTATTAATAAATTCATAACCACCATTTATGATTATGGGTTTATTATAGGAAGTATTTAAAGTATTTAGTATGGTGTAAACACCATCAAAGGTTTCACTATTCTTATATATGGAATAAACATCCACATTATCTATGAAAAAACCATCAATACCCTTGTCTGAAAGGTCTTTAGCTAAAGTGTTAACTAGATAATTTTGCCATTGTTCATTGGAAACATCTATCCACTTTTCATCATGCCAATTTTCATAATCATCCAATGTTATATTTTTGAAATTGTTATAGTAGGGTCTAAATTCTTCTAAGGAACCTATATTTATATAACTATAGACCTTTACACCTTTTTTATGTAAATAATCTATATTCTCCTTTGTAAAATAGAAGCCATCAATTACTACTTCCTCGTATTTGGAAAGTTTTCGAATCTCTCTAGGAGATGATCCTATGAAAACTCCATAATCATATGAGAGGGCCAACACTTCATCATCAGTTCCTGTTAATAAAAATAAAGCTAAAATTATTACTATAAATGTCGTATAGACACTTCCCTTCATTGCAAGCACCTCCAGTATTCTAATTATATTATAAATGAATTTTAATCATCTTTGTGACACAATATTAAATCATTAAAAAATTGGAGAATGTAAAAAAACATAGGTCATTTAGTGAAAAGTGGGCAAAATAAATTATAAGAACTAATTCTCCTTTCTTTTATAAAGGTGGTGAATAAAATGAAAGTCTTAATTACTGGTGGTTATGGATTTATTGGATCCCATGTGGCAGATAGATTTTATAAAGAGGGACATGAAGTATACATAATAGATAATCTTTCAACGGGAAAAGCTGAAAATGTAGAAGTTAAACATAAATTCTACAAATTAGGTATTGAAGATAAAAAGTGTGAAGAAATATTTAAAGTAAATAAATTTCACGTAGTAATTAATCTTGCAGCCCAAGTAGATGTAAATATGTCCTTGAAAAATCCCCGATTAGACGCTCAAGTTAATATTATGGGACTAGTAAATATGCTAGAATTATCAGCAAAATATGGAGTCAAAAAGTTTATTTTTGCATCTTCTGCAGCAGTTTATGGAGACAATGAAACACTGCCACTTACGGAAAAAAGCAAGATAAGTCCTATTTCTCCCTATGGAATAAGTAAATTAATAGGAGAGTATTACTGTATTAAATGGAATGAAATCTATGGACTTAATACTATAGCCTTTAGATTCTCTAATGTGTATGGTCCTAGGCAGGGGGTAAAGGGAGAAGCTGGAGTAGTTTCTATTTTTTTAAAGAAACTTATGAAGGGAGATAAATTAACTGTCTTTGGAGATGGAGAGCAAACTAGAGACTATATATATGTGGAAGATGTGGTTGATGGAATATATAAGAGTACTATGGTATCAAATATTAGTGGTGTATATAATTTATCTACAAATACTGAGAAGAGTTTAAATGATCTATTAGAAGTTTTAAAGAGTCTTGAATCTATAGAGGAGATCCTTTATGGAGAAAAGAGAAAGGGAGATATTCTTCATTCCAGATTAGATAATACTAGAGTAAAGAAGGATCTTAATTGGAGGAATATTTATTCATTAGAAGAAGGCCTTTCTAAAACCTATGAGTGGTATAGGCAAAACTGTAAGTTAAATCACATGGATACTAGTAAAGAAGTGAAGGGTAAAAATAAAAAAAAAAGATTTAATAGATTAATGAGGATCCTATTACCTTACGCTGAAAATATATTAATATTTATAATATTATTTTACATGTGCTTAAAAGGCATTGGGACAAGTCCCTTAAACAATGATCTATACACATTCTCAAGTATAATTTATATAGGTTTAATGGGCATATTATATGGTAAGAAGCAATCAAGTATATCCATATTCTTATCTATTATTCTATATGTGTTTGGATACTTAAGAGTAGGTGGAGATATAATAGTATTGTTTTATGAACCTAAGCATTTAATAATAATAGCCATATATGTTTTAATTGGGACCACAACAGGATATGTCCTTGATAAAAAGAATCGAGTATTGGATTTTAAAGATTTAGAAATAGAAGCTTTAAAGGAAAAATACAGCTTCTTGTATGAAATTTACGGAGAAACAAGAGAATTAAAGGATGAATTTGAAAAACAAATAATAAACTCAAAGGATAGCTTCGGGAAAATATATAGCATTGTTGAACAATTAAAATATCTACAAAAGGAAAAGGTATATAGTGGTTGTGTAGGTGTCATAGAAAGTATAATGGAAACGGATGAAGTGGGCGTATATACAGCTAGTCATAAGGGGGAATTTTTAAGATTAAAAGCTAAATCAAGAAAAAATAATTTAAAAATATCTAACTCTATAGATTTAGGTAATCTAACTGAAATTAAAAATATGATTGAAAAAAAAGAAATATTTATAAATAATAATTTAAATCCAAACCTTCCAATTATGGCAGCTCCCATTGTAAAGGACAATAGGGTATTTGGAATAATTGCAATATATAAAGTGAAATTTGAAAAATTAACCTTATATTATGAAAACCTATTTAAAATTTTGACAGGTTTAATATCTGATTCTCTTTCCATGGCATATGTTCATGAACAAAGTATCATGTCTGAAAAGTATATAGAGGATACTTTTATTTTAAAAACCAATGAATTTGAAAGTGTCTTAGAAACTATTAAACAAAAGTATGAAAAGTTTAATATGGATTATTTATTATTAAAAATTAACACTTTGGAACCTTACAAAAAAATTAGTGGAAAATTAAAGCCTATTATAAGAGCTGATGATTATATAGGCCTTGGAAAAGACAATAAACTATATTTATTACTAACCAATGCAAAAGTTAAAGATATGGATATAATAAGTCATAAGTTAAAGAGGAAAGGGATACATGTATCTTTAGTACAAGGTGGTCAGTATGTTGAATAAGTTTATAATTTTACATATTAGTATAAGTATAGGTTATTTGTTATATGGCCTTTTTAAAAAAGAAAGAATAGAAGCCATTAATGAATTTTTATTAGTTTTTATGATACCCCTATTAGGAATAAGCCATTTAATATTAACTAAATTAATAGGTACACAAATTAAAGATTCAACCCATATATTAAATTCCTATGGAGAATATATAAAAGGCAAAAATCAAGTTTTTCAGATAGAAGGTATAAACCTACCTAAAAAAATAAATACCATATCAATGGAAGACGCTTTAATATATAACACTAATAAGGAAAAAAGGCAATTGTTATTGGATGTTTTAAAGGGGGATTATTCTCAAAATATATCCATTTTAAAAAGTGCATTAAATGATGAAGACTCAGAAACTTCTCACTATGCTGCATCTGCATTGATGAGAATAAAGGGTGAATTAGATAAGGATTTGCAGTTGAAAGAAGTTCAGTATGAAAAAAATAAAGATTCTATAGAAACAATAAAAGAATACATTGAAATTGTGAAAAAGTATATGGAAAGCGGATTATTAGACCAATTTACACATTATAAATATAGGAGTATATATTTAAATTTACTAAAGCTTATATTATCTAAGGAACAATCCCCCCTATACTATGAAGAAAAAATTCATTATGAAATTAAAGTTGGAAATTATGAGGAAGCTAGGGAATATTGTGAAAGCTATTTAAATGAATTTGGCCTAGAGGAAGGGCCCTATTTATCATATATAAAGCTATATTATAATTTAGGAGATTATAAAAAACTATATGAGAGTATAAATTCATTAAGAAATTCATCTATTAGATTATCACCTAAAGGATTAAAAATATTGAGATTTTGGATGGAAAGGAAAAAATATGTATAAAAAATCTATAATATTAATATTACTTGGATTAATATTTACAGCAGGCATATTTCAAATTACTAGGTTAGATATTATAAATAAAGCAACTAAAAATGTAAATGTTGCAAAGGAAATTGGTGATCCTATAAAAATTAATATTCCTTCCCATGTGAATAAAGAAAAATTTTTAATTATATATGATGAGATGGAGTCTGGAAGTTTAAAAATAAGAGGCCATCTAAATAAAATTTTGAAGAAGTATATGAAAAAAAATATAGTAGAAGTTAGCGTAAATGAACATATAGAAGATTTCCATTATGATACTATAATCATCGCCCTTGAATATATAGATAATATAAAAAATCTTGAGAATATAATGAACTTTGCCCAAGGTGGAGGAACTCTTATTTTTATGGAAAGACCTTTGGATGGAGAAAATTTTAATAAAATACATGAATCTCTTGGAATAGTAGATCATAAGGGTCTACTAGATATTCGGGGAATAAAATTGAAAGAAAATATATTAATAGGTGTTAAAGAATTTCAAAGCAATGAAGAATTTATAGAAAATTCATCAATGGATGTAATACTAAATGATAAATCAAGAGTATATGCCACTTCCTATGATGATATCCCGTTACTTTGGAGCAATAATTATGGCCATGGAAAGATCATTGTTTTTAATGGAACAATCACTAATGAGAAACTAAATACGGGCCTAATGGCCGGTATCATAAGTTTAAGTAGGGAGGATTTTATTTATCCCATAATAAATTGCAAGTTAGTACATATAGATGATTTCCCTGCTCCTGTACCTGAAGGAATAAATGATAAAATTTATAAGGAATATGCTAGAACTATTCCACAATTTTATAGGGAAATTTGGTGGGGAGATATGCTAAAATTCTCAAAAAAATATAATATAAAATACACTTCATACATAATAGAAACCTACAATGACAGAGTACGTGAACCCTTTAGTCAGGATGATCCTAAGGCTAAAAATTATTTATTAATATATGGGAGAGAAGTATTGAAACATGGTGGAGAAATTGGAATACATGGATATAATCATCAATCATTGGCTCCAGAGGGTTATATAAAAGAAGACTTAGGATACAATCCCTGGGACAGTGAAGAAACTATGGTAGGTGCCGTAAAAGAAGTAATAAACTATGGTCATTCCGTATTCCCCCACTACACATTTAGAACTTATGTACCTCCTTCAAATATTTTAAGTCCAGAGGGAAGGCGGGCCATTAAGAAGGGAATGCCTCACTTAAAAATAATATCTGGACTATACCTAAAGAATTATACAGGAGATGTGTATGAACAGGAATTTGAAATAAGTGAAGATGGCATAATCGAGTTTCCAAGGCTAACCTATGGATATACTAAGAGGGCTGATGAATTGTGGACAATCTATAATGGAGTGAGTTTATTTGGTGTATTTTCACACTTCATACATCCTGATGATATATTAGATACCCATAGAAGTGATGGTAAAAGCTGGAGTGAACTTAGTAAAGAGTTTGAAGAAATTCAAGAAGAAATCTATAAAAAATATGGATGGCTAAGGGCAAATACCACCTCAGAAGCAGGAATAAACTTAATAAAATATGAAGAGGCAGATCCATACATTAAATATGGTGAAAATGAAATAGAAATCTATTGCAATAACTTTAGACCTAATATGTATTTTATACTTAGAACTAATAAAGCAATAAAGAAATTTGAAAATTGTAAAGTGCAAAATATTGATGAAGGTATATATCTTATACAACTAGAAGATAGCAAGGGAACCATATACACTGAAAAAAAGGAGTAATTATGAAGATTTGTCTAATTGCAGAGGGAAGTTATCCTCATGTGGCAGGAGGGGTGTCCAGCTGGACCCAGTCTTTAATAGAAAATATAAAAGAACATGAGTTTATAATCTATGCCATTGGAGCTGAGAGTAAAAATAGGGGCGTATATAAATACAAACTATCCTCTAATATGGCCCATATTGAAGAAGTGTTTTTAGATGAGATCCTAGATTTAAAAGGATTTTATGGTAAAAAATTTAAAATAACTGGTCAAGTAAAAGACAATATAAAATCATTAATAGTAGGCCAACCAGTAGACTTTAATATACTCTTTGATTTCTTCCATAATGGGAAAATAGATAATCTAATGGATTTTTTCATGAGTAAGGACATGTTTAACATAATAAAAGAAGCTTATGAGGAAGAGTACAATCTTATACCTTTTAATAACTTCTTTTGGGCTGTTAGGTCCATGATTATTCCACTATTTTTCCTTATAAAAGTGAAGGTTCCAGAGGCTGATATTTATCATAGTGTATCAACAGGATACGGAGGAATTATAGGAAGTCTTGCAAATTATATTTATAATAAACCTTTTATATTAACTGAACATGGTATATATACTAGGGAGAGGGAAGAAGAAATAATAAAATCCAATTGGATAGAGGGATATTTTAAAGACATGTGGATTAAATTTTTCTACAATCTATCTAATTGTGCTTATGATAAGGCGGACAAGATAATATCCCTCTCTGAGAAAAATAAACATATCCAAGCTGAAATAGGCTGTAATATGGAAAAGATATATGTAATTCCAAATGGAATAGATGTGAGTAAGTTTAGTCATATACCTGGGAAGGATCCTAAAGATAAATATATAAACATTGGAGCAGTTCTTAGGATAGTACCTATAAAAGATGTGAAAACTATGATAATGGCTTTTTATATGGTAAAGGAGCAAATAGATAATGCAAAGTTTTATCTAATGGGCCCTACAGATGAAGATGAAGAATACTATGAGGAATGTAGGTCCTTAGTTGAAAATTTAAATCTAGGAGATACCATTTTCACAGGAAGAATAAATATAAAGGAATATTTAGGGAAAATGGATATACTAGTTTTAAGTAGTATAAGCGAAAGTCAACCCCTAGCCATATTAGAGGGATTCGCATGTAGAAGACCCTTCGTAACTACAGATGTGGGAAGTTGTAGGGAACTCATATACGGAAAGGACCACTATGGACAAGGAGGATTTGTGGTACCTGTAATGAATTATGAAAAATTGGCATATGAAATAATTAAACTGTGTAAGAATAAGGACTTAAGGGGAAAGATGGGAGCTAATGGATATAATCGAGTCTTAAATCTATACACATTTAATAAGTTTATTGAATCATATAAAGACATATATAATGGTTTTGGGATGTGATAGGGTGGCTGGAATAGGTTTTGAATTAAAGAAGTTGTTTAGTAAAGAGGGTTTTTTTAACCTAATTAAAGCATACTTATATTCTACTTTAGTAACAGTAGGTCCTTTCATATTATGTACCTCCATGATTATAACAATACAAATTATACTTAAATACTTGAATATGGATTTTTTAGAGAGAGAAATTTTTTTGGCAACGGTAGTTTATGCATTTATATTTTCTCAAATTATTACTAGTGGTTTTTCCATGGTAATAACTAGATATGTGGCAGACAGACTATATGAAAAAGAATTTGAAGAAATATTGCCATCTTTATATGGAATAATAAGTATATGTATAGCTATAGGAGGCGCAATAGGTATTATCTTTTTATATAGATCTTCTATGGGTTGGAAACTTGCCTTAGCATCCTATCTATTATATATTCAATTAATTATAATGTGGCTTGAAACAGTGTACTTAACTGCGTTGAAAGATTATATAAAAATATTTAAATCATATGTTTTAGGTGTAATAATTAGTATTGTACTCTCTTATTGGGTACTTAAAACATCTAATTATAAGTCGGCTCTAGGTCTTTTAATGGCCATGGATATGGGAATATTTATAATAATAACTTTTTTAATGGCATATATTAAAAGCTTTTTTAAAAGTACCAATAATACATACTATGGGTTTTTAACATACATGGATAAATATCCAGAGCTCTTCCTTGTAAACTTTTTTTATACTCTATCCTTATACATACATAATTTCATATTTTGGAATAGTCATATGTCTGTGACTATTGTAGACACATACAAATATTGTCCAACCTATGATGTACCAACTTTTTATGCCTTTTTATCAATAATTCCTGCCATGGTCATATTTGTAGTATCTGTTGAAACTTCCTTTTATAACAAGTATAGAGAGTATTATTCTTTAATAACTGGAGGAGGAAATTTATCTGAAATAGAAAATGCGAAAAATAACATGGAGAGGGTTCTTTGGGAAGAAGTTAGAAATCTCATGGAGGTTCAGATTTTCTTTTCACTAATTGGAATTATACTGGGAAATATATTTTTACCTAGATTAGGATTAAATCATTTATCCATAGATATATTTAATATATTAGTTTTAGGAGCCTATGGAAATATAATATTCCTAATTACAATCTTACTACAATTATACTTTGAAGATAGAATAGGGGCCCTTGTAGTTTCCTCTGTTTTTATTATAACTAATACCTTATTTACATTAGATTCTCTTAAACTAGGTGAAAACTTTTACGGATTAGGATTTTTCCTATCGGCTTTTACAAGTTTAATAATAAGCTTAATGAGACTTGCATATTTTTTAGACAATATAAATTATTATACTTTTTGTTCCCAGCCAATCATATATAGGGAGAGAGAAGGTATATTTCATAAAATACTCAAATTTTTTGGACATATAAATGAAAAAGAGAAGTAGATATCTACTTCTCTTTTTCCTACGGAGTATTATGCTTTAAATCATCTAAAAGATGATATGAGCCATGAAAACAATAACAGGTAGCGTAATAAGAGTACGCTCTATGAATATTATAATTAAATCCTTCACTGAAACTGGAATCTTTGATCCTAATAAAAGACCACCCACTTCAGACATATATATTAATTGTGTAACAGATACACATGCAACTATAAATCTTGTCATATCACTTTTTATACTAGTAGCTATAACTGATGGTAAGAACATATCTGCAAAACCAACTACTAGAGTTTCCGATGCTGCAGCAGCTTCTGGTACTTGAAGTAACTTTAGTAGAGGAATAAATGGAAGTCCTAACCAAGTAAATAAAGGTGTATATGTGGCGAATATAAGGGCCAATGTACCCATAGCCATAACTACCGGTGTTACTCCTAACCACAAATCTAATACATTTTTCATTCCAGATTTGAAGAATTCTGTTGGATCAACATTCTTAGAAGCCCTTTCTGTAGCTTTTTTAAAGCCCCAAGTAAAAGTCGTATACCCCTTTGGAATTAATTCTGTATCATCCTTCTTTATACCACCAAAGTAAGTATCTGGCTTTTTAGATAGTGGTGGTATACGTGGTACAATTATTGCAGCAGTTACACCTGCTAATAATATGGTTAAGTAATATGGTACAAATAAATGTTGAAGATTTACTTGAGCAATAACTACTAAACTAAAGGTTATGGAAACGGCAGAAAATGTAGTTCCTATAACAGCTGCTTCCCTTTGAGTATAGTAACCCTCTTCATATTGCTTACTTGTAAGAAGTACACCTACAGTTCCATCTCCAAGCCATGATGCAATACAATCTATTGATGAACGTCCTGGTAATGTAAATATGGGACGCATTATTTTAGTTAATAATGATCCGAAAAATTCAAGTAACCCGAAATTTAATAATAAGGGTAAAAATAAACCTGCAAATAAGAATACGGCAAATAATACAGGTAATAAATCATTTAATAAAAGTCCTCCCGTATCTCCTGACCAGATCCATTCTGGACCTATTTGGAATAAAGTACATAGGGCAAATACTGCACCTAATATTCTTGAACTAAACCATAGGGGAGACACATTAAACAATGTGTTTAAAAATTCATTATTCTCTACAGCTTTTGGTTTTAATATTTTGGCTCCCATAGTACCAATGAATGTAAGAACTATTAAGGTAGCAGTTATTCCTGGTAATAATGATCCTAATGTATTTTGTACAAGTCCAGATAATATGGCTATAGGAATTGTAATATTTCCATTATATGAAATAGGAGTCATAAAAAGTAGTATTCCCATTAAAGACGGTATTATAAATTTTAATAAATTATTGGAGGATTGATGATTAGTTATTAATTTGTCCATGTCCTAGCTCCTTTCAATTATTATATGAGACTTTATTCATTATAATGCATAAATATAGAAAAGCCAATAGTTTTTATGCAAAAAATTAGGAAATAAAATATGGAAATTCAGTAAAATACACATAAGAAATGGATGGACATATAAGGAGAAAAGGTCATATCCATAAAATGACATAAACATATTTATAAATTGTATTTGACAAAGAATTAAAAAAAATGTATATTATATGTGTATAACATGAAATATGAAAGCGTTATTTCAGCGCAGGCCTTATACCACCTTTAAAAGGTATATTAGGGTGATAACACGAAATAATTCGTCCCTTAGATAAATAATTTATCTAAGGGGCTTTTTTTATTACTCAAAATCAAGTTAATAAAGGGATTACATATTCCTTTAAGGTTATAGATAGTTATATAACTAAACTTTCATGTCTTGGATATTATATCCAAGGCGACCCCTTTTTTTAAAAAACTATTCAAATTATGAAGGAGGAAAGTAAAATGGATTTACAACAAAAATTACAAGAATGTATGAACTACATAAAGGAAAAGTCCAAGTATGAACCAAAAATTGGTTTAATATTAGGATCTGGATTAGGTGCATTGGCTAACGAAATTGAGGATAAGGAAATCTATCCATATAATGAGATTCCTAACTTCCCAGTATCTACAGTAGAAGGCCATGCAGGACAACTAGTAATTGGTAAATTAGAAGGAAAAGTTGTTGTTGCAATGCAAGGACGTTTCCATTACTATGAAGGATACTCTATGCAGGAAGTTACTTTCCCAGTGAGAGTAATGAAATTATTAGGAGTGGAAAAGTTAGTAGTTACTAATGCTGCAGGAGCTGTTAATGCAGAATTTAAGCCTGGGGACTTAATGATTATTTCTGATCACTTAAATCTTTCAGGAGATAATCCATTAATGGGTAAGAATCTAGCTGAGTTTGGACCTAGATTCCCAGATATGTCTAATGCTTATGACTCTGAATTAAGAGGTAAAGTAAGAGAGATTGCTAAATCTTTAGACATGGAAATTAGAGAAGGGGTTTACGCTTGTATGAGCGGTCCAAGTTATGAAACTCCAGCAGAAGTTAGAATGGTAAGAATATTAGGAGCAGATGCTGTAGGTATGTCTACTGCACCGGAGGTAACTGTTGCTGTTCATAGTGGAATGAAAGCAGTTGGTATTTCTTGCATGACTAATATGGCTGCAGGAATATTAGACCAACCATTAGACCACAGCGAAGTTATGGAAACTTCTGCTATGGCTAGAGAAAAGTTTGTTGTATTAATGAGAAATATAATCAAAAATATTTAGTTTATGACTTTGTCACAATCATAAATCTATAAGTACCAGCACCAACAACATTATCAGGAATCGTAGGAATTGTGGGTATATTCCTAGGTTCTAAGATGGCAACATATGCCATAGAAATGATCCAAAAGTAATTATTTCATGAAGTATAAAGTGTTTAAAAAATTCTCAAAAACTTAAAATTCTCTTTATATGAAAGCTCAGATATTCTGAGCTTTATTTTTTTGTTTAGGAATTAATATAGATAAACTACTTCATAACTCAACAAACTCTAGATACTTCTTTAATTATAAGTATATATCCGAAAACTCAATATTTACTTTTTCTATATTTGTTTGTTCACTATAGTTATTCTTTTCTATCTCATGATCTTTGGACAATATCTTAATTGGAAGTTCGATAATAAACTCAGAACCTTGTCCAACTTTACTATTAACAAAAATCTTTCCTTCATATAATTCAACAAGAGCTTTAACCAAGGATAATCCTATGCCACTTCCTTCATTCTCTCTTGATAAGGATTTATCTGCCTGTATAAATCTCCCAAATATCTGAGCCCGCTTCTCTTCAGGTATTCCAATCCCTGTATCCTTTACTGATATAATTATACTTTCTCCTTTATCCATCATGTCCACAAGAATTTTTCCACCAGGGTTTGTAAATTTTACAGCATTAGAAAGTAGGTTTAACATAATTCTTTCAATATTATCTGGATCACAAGCTGTTATTTTTTCTTCAACATAGGTATCAAATATAACCTCTATTCCTGTACTTTCTATGTATTCCACAACGGATAATGTTATATTTTCAACAACATTTACAATATCACAATTTGCTAAATCTATTTTAAAGTATCCTGAATCAATTTTTGTAATGTCCAATAAATTATTAATTAATCTCATTAACCTAAAGCAATTTTGTTTCATTATATTTAAATATTTTTCTATTTTATTCTCATCATCTGATATTTTTACTTCTCTTAATATGGAGTTAGTCATTTGTAATGCACTAAATATTACATTAATAGGTGTTTTTAATTCATGTGAAATGTTTGAGAAAAATTCTGTTTTTAATCTATCGTACTCTAAAGTTTGTTCTAATAAAATAGTCTTTTCTTCTACCTTTTTATTTAATTTTTCTAAGTTCCTCCGTTCAGATATATCTCTAGAAACCTCTAAGAACAAGTCTTCTTCATTATTAGGGATAGTAGTTAATACTGTCTCTAATTCTAAAACTTTCCCATCTTTTTTACGAATATATTTTTCTTCTATTAAAGGCACAACCCCTTCTTTTTCTATCAATTCTAGATATTTTTTATAGCCCTCTTCATAGTTTGGATGTACACAAATGAAATCTGATAATTTCTTTCCAACCATGTCTTCTGGATTTTCTATTTCAAGATACTTTGCAGATACCATATTTGCAAACAAAATGGTATCTTTATTGCGCACAATAATACCATAAGGCAACATTTGTAAAAGACTCTTGTATTTATCTTCATTTTCTTTAAGTTTCTTATTTGCTTTAACTAATTCCGATGTACGTTCAGACACCTTTTTCTCTAAAGTTTCATTACTTTTTTGAAGTTTTTCTTCAGCTTCCTTTTGCTTTAGTTGATTTAAGCCCATAATAGAAAATATATTTGCTAATTTTGCATAATATTTTATACTAGCTTCAATTTTATCTGTGGGAATAATTGGAACATGCGACAATGCTTCTAGATATGCATCTACATCATAGCCAAATTCAATTCCTTGCTTTCTAAAGTATTCCTCATCAGGTTCTTCTAAAAAAAAATGACCACAAAATAAATTAGCAACATGTTCTCCTTCAACTATAATAGGTGCAACCGCTTCCATAACACCATTAGGGCATTTGTACAGATAATATTCTTTATTTGCCTCTAATCTATTTGCTACAGACTTATCACTTTCTTTGCACCTAGCTGCACTTATTGGATTTATTCTATGGAATTTAGTACAAAAATTCTGCCATCCTATGCCACTTAATATATTGCCTTCAAGGTCTAAGAGGCCATAGGGAATTTTAGTTATATCATAAAAATCACGCATAAGTTTTTCAAGTTTCTCTATATCTATAATATCAGTAACTTCATACTTCATAGTCTTCTCCACCTCTTACAATAAAGTTTAATCTTTAGTGTGTAAGTTCTCTATTTATTGAGAATCATATTATATTTCCGCTCCATAAATTTAACATAAAAATAGTCTGTAACCTTTCATTTAATATAATTATTATCTTAATTATAAGGAAAGGGGTTACAAACTATGATTAAGGATAATTATATTCCTTTTTCTGTAAAATATGCTCCTGTTTAAATATTCTACAACATTACAAATAACCCTTCAAAACTTCAAAAATATTCAAATATATATTCACATTTTAGTTATATAACCTTATAAGTAAGGATGGGTTATGCTTATATATAATATTAGATTTAATAAAATAACCAGGAGTTTATCCTGGTCATTTTGTGTAAAGTATTATTCACTTATTTAGCATAAGATTTTATAACTTCTACTATAGTTTCTACGGCCTTATCCATAGCTTCTACAGATATGGTTTCAAATTTACCATGGAAGTTAAAACCACCTGTGAATATATTAGGAGTTGGAAGTCCCATATAAGATAACCTTGCTCCATCAGTACCACCTCTTATAGGTTTAACAATAGGTTTTACATCTACAGTTTCCATAGCCTTTACTACTGAATCAACTATATGGATTACTGGGACTATTTTTTCTTTCATATTAAAATATGAGTCTGTAATCACAAGTTCAACTGTACCATCACCATACTTGTCATTTATAAATTGGCAAGCCTTCTCTATTAAAGCTTTTTTACTAAGGAATTTATCCATATCATGATCTCTGATTATGTATTCCATTTTAGTTAATTCAACGGTTCCAGTAAATTCATCGAGATGGAAAAAGCCTTCGTACCCCTCTGTGTATTGAGGAACTTCAAACTCTGGAAGGAGTCTACTTAATTCAGTACCTATTAATATGGAATTTTTCATCATTAACTTTGCTGACCCTGGATGTATATTAACACCATGTACTTTAATAGAAGCAGAAGCCGCATTGAAGTTTTCATATTCAATTTCTCCAATAAAGCCACCATCAATAGTATAAGCAAAGTCAGCCCCAAATTTTTCCACGTCAAACTTATCTGCACCCCTGCCAATTTCTTCATCTGGAGTAAAAGCGATTTTAATATCCCCATGTTTAATTTCAGGATTATTAATAAAGTATTCTATTACAGTGATTATTTCTGCTATTCCAGCCTTGTTATCGGCTCCAAGCAATGTTGTCCCATCTGTAGTAATAAGAGTTTGTCCCTTATAATCTTTTAGATAAGGAAAATCTGATACTCTCATAACAATATCTAATTCCTCATTTAAGACTATATCATTCCCATCATAATTTTTAACTATATTAGGCTTAACATCCTTACCTGAAAAATCAGGACTTGTATCAAGATGAGCAATTAAACCGATAACAGGTCCATTCTCCACATTTCCCTTTAGGGTCCCCATAACATAACAATTATCATCCACATGAGCATCTGCTATTCCTATAGACTTTAACTCTTCTACCAATATATTTGCTAAATCAAATTGAGTCACAGTACTAGGTATACTTTCTGAATTATCATCTGATTTTGTATTAACTACTGCATATCGAAGAAATTTTTCATAAGCTCTTTCCATTGTAATTATCCTCCTCGTTTATATATAAATAAAAAGGAGGTTATCCCATAGTAGAAAATAATTTCTACATTATGATAACCTCCTTGTGTTCTCTAAACTAATGCTTGAACTAATAGCATAACTGCTGAGAATCCTGCAATTATACCCATTAGAGGCATAATGAACTTTAACCATCTGTCATATGTTACATCTACCATTGAAAGTGTAACTAATATAAGACCTGTTGGTGTAATAAATGCCATTAAACCTTGTCCATATTGATATGCACTAACTATAACGTCTCTTGGTAATCCAACTGTATCAGCAAGAGGTGCCATAATAGGCATTGATAATACTGCTAATCCTGATGAAGAAGGAATGAAGAATCCTAATACACAGAATATCAATAACATTAATATGGCAAATATACCGCCATTCATTCCAGAAACAATATTAGTTGCACTATGAAGAATTGTGTCAGAGATTAATCCATTATCCATGATTAAGTTTACTGCACGGGCAACACCAATTGTCAAGGCAACTCCTACAAGGTCAGCAGAACCTGCAACAAAGTTTTCCACTGCTTTCTTTTCACCCATTCCTGAAATTGCACAAATACCTATTCCTACTGCTAGGAATAAAGTAGTCATTTCCATGAACCACCAATCTTGAGTAGAGACTCCCCAAATCATTACAACAAAAGCAAGAGAGAATACTAAAAGCATAAGTTTACGTCTTGAAGTAAACTCTGGAATTTCTCTATTTACATGTACGAATTTCTCTTCTATTTGAGCTTTTTGATCATAAATAAGTGAAGTAGAAGGATTTTTCTTTATCTTTTCAGCATATCTAACTATATATACAATTGTTATAATAGTAGCAAGTACAAGACCAGTACCTCTAAACCATATACCATTCATAAAGGATATTCCTGCAGCATTAGATGCTATAACAGAAGAAAATGGATTAACTGTTGAGAACATAGTACCAATAGATGATCCCATATATAAGGCTGCTATACATACTATTGCATCATATCCTGCAATCATGAAAACTGGAACAAGGATTGGATATAGTGCTATAGTTTCTTCTGCAAGACCAAAAGTAGTTCCTCCTAAAGAGATTAGGAAAGTGATAATTACAATAAGTAAGTATTCTCTACCCTTTGTTGCACGTGAAAGACTTGCAAATCCAGCATCAAATGCACCACTACTATTAAGAACACCTATTATACCACCTATAATAAATACAAACATAATAATATCAACTGTGTCATAAAGACCTTCAATTGGTGCTTTAATAATTTCAAATGGTCCCTGGGGATTACTTTCTAGTTCTTCATAAGTACCAGGGATAGCAACTGCTTTATAAATACTTCCATCAGTAAATCTATCAATATTTACTTTAACTCCAAGTTCATCTAAAGTAGCTTGTGTACCTGGGTATTCTGTAGTAGATCCATCAGGGGATGTTACCACAAACATCTGTGAACCATCGTCATATAAAAGCTTAGCATATGAACCGGCTGGAACTGTATAAGTTAAAATTGATGCAAAAATTAAAACGATAAATAATACAGTATAAGCCGTAGGAAAGCTTCTTTTCTTCTTTGTGTTTTTAGTAGTCATAATATACCTCCAAAATATAATTAGTTCTAAAAATCTAGGATTATTGTTTTATTATATAGTGTTATCTTCCTCCGTTTCTTTCCATGTTTTTTCTGTAGCAATTATAATCATCCACAAGATAAAAATCTCATGAATTTGCCATAAATTTATTATTAGTCCCAATAGCTGGGATATTGCCTTATTTCAACAATTTCAAGAATGCACAAGAATAAATTTCCATAGCCATTTTCATTTCATCTAACTTGATATACTCATTTGGCTGGTGCTCAGTTTGGGCAGAATAAGGAAAGGTTGCCCCAAAAGCTACACAGTTATCCATGGCCCTAGCATAAGTAGCTCCACCTGATGAAATAGGCGAATTTTTTGAATCTCCTGTAACTTCCACATAAGCTTCCATTAATGTGGTTACGATTTTAGAATCAAGAGGAGTGTATATGGATCTTAAATAATCATTTTCTTCAATGACAAAACCATATTTTTCTACAGTTTCACTTAACTTATTTAAAACGAATTCTTTATCAACACTTACTGGGATTCTCATATCAATATTTAAAATTTCATTATTCTCATCAATGTTTATTTTTCCAACATTAAATTTTAAATGGCCAGATACTTCATCTTCACATTCTCCAAAAATCTTAGTGGCTAAGGCATCTTCTAAAATATTTTCAACTATAAAATCAATACATTTTGATTTTAAGCCCATTTTATCCATTGCAATTAAAAGTCTACATATGGCATTTATACCTTTTTCAGAATCCTTAGCATGGACGCTTTTTCCAATGACAGTGATTGTATCATTATTTCTTTTATACTCAAAATTTAACTCTTCCAGACATTCTACCAAAGAATCTGAATCTGTAGCCTCATATGAAATTTGTGAAGGCACTGAGTTATATGCATCTCCTCCATTTAAACGGATAGGAGTTTCATTTTTTGCAATTAAGTTCACTTGTAAAAGTCCCTTTTCTGCATAGGTTAATGGGAAATTTGAATCAGGAGTGAATCCGTAATCAGGAATTCTTTCCTTTTTATTGTACTCATTAATGCCTCTCCAAAGATTTTCTTCGTCAGTTCCAAATATAAATCTTACTTTCTTGTTGATTTTAACATTACTATCAATTAAAGATTTAAGGGCATACATGGCTGCTAATGTGGGTCCTTTGTCATCTTGAGTTCCTCTACCAAATAATTTACCATCTTTAATTACAGGATCAAAAGGATCAGTATCCCATTTTTTTAAATCTCCTGCTGGAACTACGTCTAAATGGCCTAAAACACCAATCATTTCATCTCCATGGCCATAGTCCGCATATCCATAGTAACCATTTGGATCATAGAAGGTATGAAAACCTAGTTTCTTCGCTATAGCTAAAGTTGCTTTTAAGGACGCATCAATATTTTTACCAAAGGGATAAGAACTTTTATCATCCTCATAAACGCTAGGTATTCTAATTAATTCTTGAAGGTCCTCAATAAATTCATTAAAATTTGATTCGATTTTTTCTTTTATTATTTTCATAATCAACCCTCTTTATAGTATTTATTTTTCATATAAAATTTTATATGAAAAATAAATAAAAATCTGTAGTATAAACTACAAATTTGTATAAATGAAAAAATAATCAGAATATTATCTGATTATTCTATAGGTATATTAGTAAGTTTTTTAAGACCATCAATATCTTTAATTATTATTTTCCTGTCTTTAATATCTATAAGATTTATATCTTTAAAGAACCTTATTCCATTAGTAACCGTAATTCTATTAAGGCCTATTCTATTGGCAATCTCTTCGTGAGTAAATATAATACTTATATTAGCTCTTGAATTTACATTTTCTGTATAGTAGAGCCTTACAAAAAAATCTGCCAATTTCCCAGTAGAATCATTAAATTGCAAATTAGCTAATTCTAGCATAATCATTCTATATTTTTTTACGATACTAACTAAAAAATAATTATACATTTCAGGATGCTCTTTTAATTTAGATTCTACTATTTCTCTATTTACCACAGATATTTTTCCTTTGGTTAAAGCTTTACTTACAACAAAGGCTCTATTTTCATCAAAGAAGTCAATTTCTCCAAAAATATTGCCCTCGATTATTCTATAGAAAAATATTTCATCACCATTTTTAGAGTACATGGCATGATTGAGCTCCCCTTCAAGTACAATGTAAATATTATCAGCATGGCCGGGATTAATAATCTGTCCTTTGCTAAAATTCTCAATTTTACCATGCTTTGCTAAATTATTTATAAAAAAAGTATCCATCTTTTTTTGGATAACTTGATCAAATATTTTTTCATACATGAAGCATTCTCCTTAACTGAGCAATTTTCATACTTGAAAATTTATTGTTAAATAAATGGATAAGAATCCATAATCCATTTATATATTGTATCATTGCCACCATATCCTTTCAAGGGCAGGAAATTTATATATTTATCTTACATTTATACATATAGATTATAGATAAATTACTTGGGCATAATAAAAAGAAACTTCATGGAAATGATTAAAGGTGTGATAAATATGAATAATGTAGTAGAAGAAGCTAAACGATGTCTAAGATGTAAAAAGCCCATGTGTAAGTCCTATTGTCCCGTATCTACTCCCATAAACGAAGTGATAGATACCATGTTTGAAAAGGGCATATATGATGCAGGTAAAATATTATTTGAAAATAATCCCTTATCGGCAGTATGCGCTTTAGTATGTCCCCACGAAAAGCAATGCAAAGGGAATTGTATATTAGGAAAAAAATCCTATCCAATTAATTTTGGAGAGATAGAGCATTATATATCCCTTTACTATTTGGACAAACTTAAAATAGAAAATCCCATAGATGAAAATAAGAAATTGGCTATTATAGGATCAGGTCCAGCTGGAATTACCTTGGCCTTTTTATTAGTACAAAAGGGATATGATATAACCATATTTGAAGCCCATGACAAAATTGGAGGCGTATTAAGATATGGAATTCCTGAATTTAGATTACCTAAGAGTATACTAGAAAAAATGGAGATAAAGCTAGTGGAGGCTGGAGTGAAGATAAGGCCTAATACATTAGTAGGTCCAGTCATAACACTAGAAGATTTATTTAGGGATGGATATAAGGCCATATTCATAGGAACAGGAGTATGGAATCCAAATAAGATGAGGATTAAGGGTGAAACCCTTGGGAATGTCCATTATGCCATAGATTATCTAAAAAATCCTGAAGTCTATAGGTTGGGAAAGAAAGTATGCGTCATAGGAGCAGGGAATGTGGCTATGGATGTGGCTAGAACCATAGTTAGAACTTCATCAGCAGACGTGACTATCATGTATAGAAAGGGAAAAGAAGACATGCCTGCAAGGGAACATGAAATAGAATATACACATTTAGATGGTGTGGAATTTGAGTTTTTTAAATCTCCAATAGAATTTACTTCAAAGGGAGTAAGATACGAAGAAACTAAATACGAGGATGTGGATGGAGAAAAGAAATTTGTCACCATACCAAATAGTGAAGACTTTTTTCAGTGTGATTCCATAGTAGTAGCCATAAGCCAAGGGCCAAAGGCAAATATAGTATCTAACTCTAAAGGTATAGAAGTAAATAAAAAGGGCCTTGTCATAGTGGATGACTGTGGAAGAACTACTAAGGAAGGAGTATTCTCCAGCGGTGATGTGGTAACAGGTGCTAAAACAGTAGTGGAAGCTGTAAAGCACTCTAAGAAGGTTGCTGAAGCCATAGATGAATATGTAATGGATATAATGAGTAAAAACTAGTGAGAATTCATCATTCTCACTAGTTTTTATTTAAATGTATTAATCAGATCACCATATTTTCCTACTTACTCTTTATTCACAATAGAATCTATTGATGTCTTTATTTTTATAATAAAATCCTCTTCTGGATTTAATTTTACTGCCACATCTATGAATTCTTTTCCACTCTTGAAATCTCCCATGTTGGCATAGGACCCAGCCACTGTGGCATATGCATGGGCAATATTCTCTTTTTTACTTAAATAGGGAATAGCCATACTCATAGAGTCTATAGAGTCCCAATATTTATTTAGCATGTATTCAGCTTGTCCCTTTATGAAATATAAGGAAGATAATTCAGGGTCATATTTTAAACCTATAAGAGTATATTCTAATGATTTATCATAATTGTTATGATTTAACTCTTTAGATCCTAAAAGACTATAATAATAAGCTATCTCTTCTTTTATATTAGATTTTTTACCATAAATATAAAACTTATCTTCCGTCATTACTAAATCCATAGGAACTTCATTCTTTTTTTTCTTATTATTTATAGCAAAATCACAAGTGTTTTTTATTTTAAAAGAAAGGATTCTATCGTAAAGTACATCCTTCTCTTCATCAACATAGGGTTCTACCTTTGAATCTAAGTCACAATCTATTAGTTTATAATTAGAGTAGATTTGACTTTCTAAATTTTTAGCCAATGTATATTCTTCTAAAGTAACTTTATCAGTATATTCTTTACTAAAGAGTTTATAAGCCTTATCACATTCCTTTTTATTTATATAGTTAAAGTATTGAGAGATAAATTTTTCTCCTCTTTCTTCCATACTAGGAGTATGGGCTATAATTTCAGAATCTACTAATACATTATAAAGCATATAAACTAGAACACCATTTGCACATAGACATAAGATCAGTAATAATGTTAAACTTAAATTTTTTTTCTTTCCCATAAGAACACTCCTCTAGATGTCAATACACTTAAAATTATTCATAATAGGCAGAAGATATTTTAGTATAGATTCTGCTTTTTAGAAAAATACAACTATCTATATTATATAACTTATATCCTATTGAGAGGAGGAAAATATCATATTTAATTAAGAATATAACCATGTTTCTTTCACATAAAGTAAATCCCCTGTCTATACAGGGGATTATTCTTTATTACTTTCAGAGTTGTTGCCCTTAATAGATACTCCATAGATTTTATCCAATCTGTTGTAGGATGTTTCTTCAGCAGGCTGTATAACTTGAGTATAGGGAGGAGGAGGTAACTTAGCATGTCGATTTTCTAGGATTGGATAATCTATGTGGGAAAGATCACTATCATATTGTTTATCTAACTGTTCAACTACTAATTTTCCAATTTGACGCCCAAGGCGCAAACCTTCACTATTGTCTATTGGAAAATGTACACCTGCATATAAACGAGAGATGGCGCATTGATCAGCTAGTTCTTTTAGTCTAGCTGATTCTGATTCAAAGAAGTAACTTAAAACAATCTGTGCACAGCCCGCTACTGTAGCATGACCAGATGGATATGAGGCGTGAAGTGGTGTAGGAAGATAACTAATTAAGTCTTGATCAAGTTGATTTGGTCGCGCAATATTCCAGCGGAATTTAAAATACCATGCTACTGCAAAGGCATCGTTCAATGCTCCTTGAGTTGCAGCTAAAATACGTGCTGCCCTAGGAGCTGTTATTTCGTATGTGTCTATTAATATGTCTATAATAGGTGTCCATTGCTTAGTTGCAGGACCTGTACCCCAATAGGTAGCAATAAGTTCTTGCCGTTTAGTCAAATATTTTAGTGTTTTTTTCACTTCATCAAGCTGTCTACCTTCAAAATCTATAGATGAATCTGGTTGACGTATTGCAAAGGCAATTGTATTTCCCTCATCATCTATAAACTTTCCAAATTTATCTCTTTTTAAAAAATAAGTAGGCCATGAACCAGATGTAGGATCCTCGGCAGGTGGGACTCGCTTTTCTTGCGCATATGAAAGTTGTGACCAATAACGAGGAACATTTACTTTCTTATCAATAGGATTACAGTCATGCATTTTATATCCCCCAAATTAAATTATTTTTAATAAACATTTTATTTTCCATGTATGTACTTAGTTACACTTTCTTTAAATAATTAATAGGCATATTATTGCTACTTTCTGTAGAAATTCAAATTGGATTATTACTGATTTGAAGTGAATTATTAAGAAAATTGTAACTTTTTCTGGAATAAAATTGTATTATAATTAATTAATAGATTGAATTTATGGAGGTTAACTATATGAGGAAGCATTTAAAAAAAGGAATTCTTTTCATTTCTTTGGCGCTTATACTAACAGCATGTAACTCTGGCAAAGTCGAGCCTAGTAGCACAGATAAAAATACAAAGGTAGAAACTATAAATAATGAAGAAAGCATTAAAGTAGCGGAGGATTTTGAAAAAATTCTAGCTAGTGGAGCTACTATTGAAAAAATGAAGAAGTTCATTGATGATAATATTAGTAAGAGTGATAAGGATACGGTCGATAAGATGGTAAATGAACTTATAAAACTTCAGAAAGAAAATTTAGAAAAAGAAATGGAGAAATTTTATAATGAACAGGACTTACATACTTATAATGAAATAAATAAGTCCTATGAAAAGGTGAAGAGTGACCTTGATGAAGGTTATTCATTTGCAGGAAAGACAAAGTATATTTTAGCAGAGAATATAGAGGACGAAAAAGTTGCAAATAATATTATGAAATTATTTAACAAGGGATATGGATTATCAAATAGTGAAGGAAGTTATTACCCTGTGATTGACTATAAGATAATGAAGGAAAATTATATAGAAAATATTAATGGTATGACTGCTGATTACCTTAATATTATGACAGACAATCTGGATGAATCAACTACTGTGGAAGAATATCTTAGTGTAAGTATTAGTGAACTGAAGGATAGAACTTTAGAGTATGAGGAATTTTTAAAGAATTATCCTAATTCACCATATATGGAAGATGTTAAGATACAATATATGGTATGTATTTGGAAACTTGTAAATCCTAATATATTTGACGGAATGCTTGATCAGAATTTTAAAGTTGTAAGTGAATTAGAAGAAGTATATAAAAGTATTCTTTTAGACAAATCACATACTGTAACCCATGAAGCAGTTCAAGGAATAACAGAGTTTATAGATAGTAAAAAGGGTGTTCTAGGAAGCTTGGATAATATGGATGACCTGATGAATATATCCTATAAGCTACATGACAGAGCAGCTGAAAGAATAAAAGAACTTTATTTATCAGAATAAAAATTCAATTATTTATATAAAAGAATAAAATCACTCCTCCTAAATAAGGGGAAGTGATTTTATATTTTTCGAAATAAGGATACTATAAGTAACAGTAAAGGTAGAAAAAAACCATAGGCTAGAACATGAGGTAGCCAAGTTGTAGCATTCCATATATCCTCATACATACTACTGGGATATACTACTAGAGAAAGAACCGTTAAAATCATACCCATGGGTAGTGTGAGTGAATGATAATCCTTCAAATTTAAGATTTGAGCAATACCTATAACAGATCCATAAAAATATAGAATTATCTTATAAAAGATGGTAATGAACCAGATAATGGCTATTATTGCTTCGATTCTTTCTATAAAGTTTCCTAAACTTATCTTTTTAGCGAGTGCATAGCTGGCAAATGCATTTCGTGCTGTCATATCATGCCCCAATACTAAAATACACAAGGTAGCTATAAGGAATATTATAATGCCCCCTATTAATGTACCACTTAAAAAGGATTTTTTAGCTTCTTTTAAGTTATTAACATAAGCAGGAAAAATCATCATAAGGGTAATGAGTGTAAGAGAAGAAAAGGTACAATAAAATAAACCTCCCTTTAATATAGGCTTTATTCCATATTCAAAGACTGGTTGTATATTTTTAAATTCTATGTCGGGCAAGATAAAAATCACTAGGATTATGAGAAGTCCAATAACAAAAGGATATAAAACCTCTGCTGCTCGTGCGAAAGTTTCTAAACCTAGGCGTGTTCCTATGATAATAATAAGAGCAAAAAACGCATTGGTATACTGAATAGGAGTCTCTGGCATTATTTGGGTCGTTATGAAATTTCCTGCAGTCCACAAAATCATTGAACAATTTATAAATAAAAAGGAAATAAATAAAAGAGAAAGTGTTTTTCCCAGCCATTTCCCTAGTACCTTCTCAGTGTACTCTATTAAAGTCATATTGGAAAAGTAATTTCCTACAGTATTGTAAATGCATACTAATAACAGTCCTAATATATTACCTACTATAGCAGCTAACCAAGCATCTTGCTTAGCGTCTGCAGCTAGACCTACTGGACTGAACAGGATGGAAGTACCGATATAACACATGGTTACTAATATTCTAAATTGACGAGGACTTATTTTCCAATTGTTAAACATATTGTTCTCCTTGCTTTAATTTTAAAATATTAAATTTCTTTTTTATTTTTAAATAAAGATACTATAAGTAACAGTAGAGGTAGAAAAAAACCATAGGTTAGAACATGGGATATCCAAGTTGTTGCGTTCCATACACTAGCATAGACGGTATTTGGATATACTACTAGAGACAGAGCTACTAAAATCATGCCCATAGGTAGAGTCAGAGGCCTATAATCTTTCAATTTTAAAATTTGACCAAGACCTAAAATAGTTCCATAAAAATATATAATTGTCTTATAAACGATGGTAATAAACCATATGATGGCTATAATTGCTTCGATTCTTTGTATAAAGTTTCCTAAATTTATTTTTTTAGCAAGTGCATAGCTAGCAAATGCATTTCGTGATGTCATATCATGACCTAGTACCAAAATGCATAGGATTGTTATAACAAGTAGGACAATTCCCCCTAGTAATATGCCATTTGAAAAGGATTTTTTAGCTTCTTTTATATTATTAACATAAGCAGGAAAAATCATCATAAGGGCAATAAGTGTAAGAGAAGTATAACTCGCATATGATAAACCTCCCTTTAGTATGGGTTTCATGCCATATTCAAAGACTGGCTGTATATTTTTAAATTCTATGTCAGGTAAGATAAAAATCACTAAAATTATGAGAAGTCCAATGAAAAAAGGGTATAAAAGCTCTGCTGATCGTGCAAAAGTTTCTAAGCCTAGGCGTGTTCCCATAACAATAATAACTGAAAAAATCATAATGGTATACTGAATAGGAGTCTCTGGTATTATTTGGGTCGTTATGAAATCTCCCACAGACCATAAAACCATTGCACAATTTATGAATAAATAAGAAACAAATAAAAGAGAAAGTGTTTTTCCCAGCCATTTACCTAGTACCTTCTCTGTGTATTCTATTAATGTCATATGGGAAAAGTGATTTCCTATAGCATTGTAAAGGAATACTAATAATAATCCTAATATAGTACCTACTATAGCAGCTAGCCAAGCATCTTGTTTAGCATCTGTGGCTAGGCCTCCTGGAGTGAACAGGACAGAAGTACCAACAAAACACATGATTACTAATATTTTAAATTGACGAGGACTTATTTTCCAATTGTCTAACATATTGTTCTCCTTACTTTTATTTGAAAATATTAATTTTCTTTTTTGGTTTTTGAAATAAAGATACTATAAGTAACAGTAGTGGTAGAAAAAAACCATAGGTTAAGACATAGGGTAGCCAAGTTGTACTGTTCCATATACCAGAATAAACGGTATCTGGAAATACTACTAGGGAAAGAGCCACTAGAATCATACCCAAGGGTAGAGCAAGTGGACGATAATCCTTTAAATTTAAGATTTGAGCAAGACCTAAAACAGCTCCATAAAAATGCAGAATCATCTTATAAAAGATGGTAATGAACCATATGATGGCTATAATTGCTTCGATTCTTTGTATAATGTTTCCTAAGCTTACCTTTTTAGCAAGCGCATAGCTAGGAAATGCATTTCGTGCTGTCATATCATGTCCCAATACTAAAACACACAGGATAGTTATAAGAAATATTACAATTCCCCCTATCAAAGTGCCACTTAAAAAGGATTTTTTAGCTT
>NZ_NIBG01000024.1:0-365 GCF_002270055.1 Anaeromicrobium sediminis
CATTTATATCGAAGACTGTCAAATACTTTTTTGAAATTCTTTTTTCAAAAGTATTGTTCTTTTCGACAACGTGTATTACTATATCATCATTCAACTTTCTTGTCAAATGGTTGTTCTTGTTTTTGTCACAATACTAGTTATATGTACTTATATATTTTTTATTCATTAAAATTTAAAAAATATATATTTTTTATTCAAACCTAGTAATAACCAAATATTATACTACTTAAATCACATGTAATAACATATCCATATCTTCCACCCCTTACGTCCAAACTAAATAAACTCTAGGTATCTACAAGTTTAAATAAGTTCAATAAAATGTAGCTACTTGCAAGGGAATATGAATGAAAAATATATATTTT